>NZ_JAFGYZ010000007.1:0-276880 GCF_017491585.1 Pseudomonas sp. 58(2021) | reverse complement strand
CTGCGTCAGTTCAGCGACCAGATCGAGCAGGACGTGTTTGCCGTACTGACCCTGGAAGGCTCGGTGAATGCCCGTGACCATATCGGCGGGACTGCGCCGGCACAGGTCAAGGCAGCCGTTGCTCGCGAAAGCTATCTCGAAAGCACCAAAAAACTTACTTCTTCGCAGCGATCATCGCCAAAAACGCCGGCATCGCCGCGTCCTTGTCCGCGGCAATCTTCTGCACGTGCGAATTCTGCTCAAGCCGCTCCAGCAGCGCCTTGGCCTTCGGCATGTCCGCCAGCAAATCCAGTCCGAACAGCTTATGCCCAACCGCAATCGCCGGCGGCACGCTGTAAAGAAAATACAGGTCAGCAATACTCAGACTGTCGCCCGCCACATAGGGAGCGAACTTGCCATGGCGACCCAACGCGGCGAACCCCAGCAGCAGTTCGGTCCTGGACTTTTCCTTGATCGCTTCAGGCAGCACCGCGCCGAAAAACGCTTCGCCGAAGCAGGCCCGGGCCGGCAGTTCGATGTACAGCTCGATTTCCTTGGCCAGCGCCAGCACCTGCGCACGCTCGAACGCGTCGGCCGGGAGCAGCGACACACCCTTGCCAGTACTTTCGAGGAACTCGAGGATGACCGCCGTTTCGTTGATGTAACCCCGCTCCGTGCCCAACACCGGCACCTTGCCGCGAGGACTGATCTTCAAAGACTCTGGAGTCTGGGTCGGATAGAACGTGACCTCTTCGAACGGCAGGCCTTTTTCCAGCAGCGCCAGTTTGACCATGTTGTAGTAGTTGCTGACTGAGAATCCGTAGAGCTTGAACATCACATAGCCTCCAGGCCGTGCGGGGTGGGCAGTGCCTGTTTATAGATCGCCCCGGGGATTCGTGCCAGCAGCATCACGCCGCTGAATGCGGGTAAACTGGCGCCTTTCCTTGAGGAGCCTGCCATGAGCGAGCCGACTGACATCGACAATGATGAAGAAGAGTTCACCGAATCGACGCTGATCGAAGCGATCGAGAACCAGATCGAAAGCGACAACCCGCCAGCGGCCAAGGCAACCTTCAACAAGCTGACCCTGGTCGGCTACGAGCGCGAAGACATTCTGAACCTGATGGCCCATGTGCTGGCCTACGAAATCGACGCGATGCTCGACGATGACCGCGCGTTCGATACCGAGTGGTACGAAACGGCGCTGCGCGCTCTGCCGGAACTGCCACCGGAAAAGCAGTAAACGGCCGCTCCTGTGGGAGCAGACCTGCTCCCACACAATTTGTCACCCATCTCTGCGGCCTTCTCCCGCCCCCTGACTACACTGGAATCCACCCCGGGACAAAAACCCTGGCACGCGTACTGGACAGGCCGCGCCGGCAGGTTCACCTTAGGGGCGCTGTCGTCCAATTCCTAGAAAGTCTGGAGTCCTTATGTCGCTTACCCCTGAGTTGGTTGCCGAACTGGAAGTCCTCGCACTCTTCAACCTGGACAGTTCCCAGGAAGGTCTGAAAATTCATCAGACCGCTGCCCCGAAGCACATTGCCGCTGCACAACGCCTGTTCGAAAAAGAACTGACAGACCAGCCTGATGGCGGTTACCTGACCAGCCTCGGTCGCGATGCCGCACAGAACGTGCAAACCGTACTGACGATTCTCAAAGAGCAACAAACCGCCTGATCCTCCCGACTTTGCCCACGGAAACCCCTGCCACGGGATTTCCGCGGGCCAGCCATGAACGTCGCCCCTCGCCGCGCGATAGAAATCTGACGTCAAAAAAACAAATTCAGCTTAAAACTCCTGCCGCTCAGGCGCTAAACTCCCGGACACCCGAGACCCCTTGCCTCCGAGCCCTGCGCGCCGGTTTGAGCCGACATGACCCTCACCCATGAAATCCGCCCCGACCTGGACGAAGGCATCGACCGCAAGGTTCTCAGCCAGCTGCGTGCACGCTTTCTCAAACTCAATGAAGGCCGCCTGAACCGGGCCCTCGAAGGCCTGTCGACACGCCAGCAAAGCGTGCTGACCCTGTTACCGCTGTTTTTCCACGTCAATCATCCGCTGTTGCCCGGATATGTCTCGGGCAGCACGCCGGCCGGACTGTCGAATTACGAACCGGACGCCGATGCACTCGCCGAAGCCCAGCGCCTGACGCGTTCGTTTTCCTACAAGCCGCGCCATGGCAGCAATCCGCCACGGCCTATTCATGGTTTGTATCTGATGGGCAGCCTCGGCACCCTGGCCCAGGCCGACCAGAGCGACATGGACGTGTGGGTGTGCCACGCCCCCGACCTGAGCGACAGCGAACTGGCCGAGCTGCGTAAAAAGTGCCAGTTGCTCGAAACCTGGGCCGCCAGCCAGGGCGCGGAGGCGCATTTCTTCCTGATCGACCCGGCACGCTTCGTCAAAGGCGAGCGCGATACCCAGCTCAGCTCCGAAGATTGCGGCACCACTCAGCACTATCTGCTGCTGGACGAGTTCTACCGCACCGCGATCTGGCTGGCCGGACGTACGCCGATCTGGTGGCTGGTGCCGGTTTACGAAGAACGTGCCTACGACGCGTACACCCACACCCTGATTTCCAAGCGTTTCATCCGCAACGATGAAACCCTCGACCTCGGCCCCCTGGCCCACATTCCGCCGGGCGAGTTCGTGGGCGCCGGGCTGTGGCAACTGTTCAAGGGCATCGAGTCGCCTTACAAGTCGGTGCTCAAGCTGCTGCTGATCGAGGTCTACGCCAGCGAACATCCGCAGGTGCAATGCCTCAGCCTGCGCTTCAAGCAGGCCGTATTCGCCAACCGGTTGGATCTCGACGAGCTGGATCCGTACATGGTGGTTTACCGCCGGATCGAGGAGTACCTCACTGCGCGCAGCGAGCCGGAACGGCTGGAGCTGGTGCGTCGGGCGCTGTACCTCAAGATCAACCGCAAGCTCACCGGCAACAGCCGCACCCAGAGCTGGCAGCGCTCATTGCTGGAAAGACTGGCCAGCGAATGGCACTGGGACCAGCGGCAACTGGCACTGCTCGACAGCCGCAGCCAGTGGAAAGTCCGCCAGGTCAGTGCAGAGCGCCGTGCCCTGGTCAACGAGCTGAACTACAGCTACCGCTTCCTGACCCAGTTCGCCCGCACCGAACAGACCGTGAGCCTGATCAACAAGCGCGACCTCAACGTTCTCGGCCGGCGCCTGTACGCCGCATTCGAACGCAAGGCCGACAAGGTCGAGTTCATCAACCCCGGCATCGCCCCTGACCTGGCTGAAGACACCCTGACCCTGGTGCAGTCGCCGAACAAAAAGGAGCCCGGCCAAACCCAATGGGGCCTGTACAACGGCAGTCTCACGGCGCTGGAGTGGGAGCATTTCGCTCCGATCAAGCGCTGCCGGCATCTGTTGGAGCTACTGACCTGGTGTCACCGCAACGGCGTGATTGACAGCAGCACGCGACTGGCCCTGCACCCCGGCACCAGCGACATGAGCGAGTTCGAGCTGTTCAATTTGCTCGGCAGCCTGCAACAGAGCATTGCCCTGCCCCTGACCACGGTTGCAGAAGAACCACTGCTGCGCGCCAGTGTGCCGAGCGAGGTGCTGATGCTGGTGAATGTCGGGGTCGACCCGCTCAAGCATCACCGCGACCTGAACATCCTGATGACCACCGAGCGCACCGATTCCCTGAGTTATGCCGGGGTCCGCGAGAACCTCGTACTGACCCTCGATCAGGTCACGCTCAACAGCTGGAACGAAGTGCTGGTCAACCGCTTCGACGGTCCGCACGCGCTGCTCGACTGCCTGCGCGATTACCTCAACAACCTGCCGCGCGGACCGCAACAGCCATCACTGCGGGTACGTTGCTTCTGCCACAACCGCGCGCAATTCATCGCCCGCCGGGTAGAAGAAATCGTCGATACCGCGCAGACCCTGTTGCTCAGCGACTTGAATCACCGCTACCTGATCCAGGTGCAGCAGCACTATCACGTGCTGGAGCTGGTGCCGGGCCAGGTCAGCCATGTGCCCCTCGCCACCCTGCCGGCGCTGCTCGATTATCTGGGCGAGGAACAGCCACGCTATAGCCCGCTGCACCTGGACCCGATGGCACTGGAAGACCACGACCTGGCGTTGATCCTGCCGATGGGCCAGCCCGAATGCATACAGGTGTTCTACCGGATCATCGAGCAAACAGCCGAGCTGTACGTACTCGACGAGTTCAATGCGCTGTGGCAACAGCACTTGCCCTACCACGACGAGCAAAGCCTGTTGGTGCCGTTGCAGCGGTTCCTGCAATCGATCCAGTTCCGGCGCGAAGCGCTGCTGCCGATGGATGCGAGCCAGGCCGCCAGCCTCGAAATCTTGTATTACCAGTTATTGCCATCAGGGCCCGGACGCGCGCGACGGGTGGAAATGCGCACCGCACCGCAGACGCCAGTCAACAAACCGTTCTACGACGTGCAGGCGATCGTCGGCAAAGCCGCGCCCGGCGAAGTGCAGGTCACGCTGTATTGCAATCAACGGGAATTCAGCGAGCTGGAACATGGCGACCAGCTGTTCAGCGTGGTCGCCCGGGAAATCGTCGGCCAGCGCCGGGAAACCGAGCGCTACCGCTGCTACATCACCGACCTCGACCTCTCGGGCCTGCTCGGTGACGGGCAAAGTTCCAGCAATCTGTATCTGCGTTACAAGGCCGACCTGGAACGCTCTCTGAACGAGGCGCTCGAGCAGGTCTGAGGCGGGGCTACTCCGGAAAGTCGCCGCCGTTGGCCGGCTGCGATTCGACTTCGAGCAACGTCAGTTTCAGGGTCTTGCCGCCCGGTGCCGGCCAGTCGATGTGCTGGCCGACTTTCAGGCCCAGCAGCGCACTGCCGACCGGAGCGAGGATCGAGATTTTGCCCTCGTCGGCATTGGCGTGCTTCGGGTAGACCAGAGTCAGGTGGTAGTCCTTGCCACTGCCTTCTTCGCGACAGTGCACACGGGAATTCATCGTTACGACGTCGGCGGGCACTTCATCGTGGCCGACCAGGGTATCGGCGCGGTCCAGTTCGGTTTGCAGCGCGATCACGCCCGGCAGCGATTCATCCAGGCTGTCGATCAGGCGCTCCAGACGTTGCACGTCCAGACGGGTAAGGGTGATGGAAGGTGCGGTCATGATCCGGGCAGACTCCTTTCTTCTGCACACAAAAAAAGCAAAACCCCGCCAAAAAAAGACGGGGTTTTCACCAGGCCTCGATGGGTTGAGGCGTTTCCGGACACTATCACAGCTCAAAAAATATACAAGCTACGTCCCGGACAGTTGCCTGCGCTGCATCGCCTGGGCACAGATAACCCGGCGGCGCTCGTCATCGGCCGAACGCCATTCACGGATGTCTTCGACATGCCGCAGGCAGCCGAGACAGACCTTCTGCTCATCCAGCCGACAGACGCCGGTGCACGGCGAAGGCACTGCCGGGCTGACGTTGCTGTAGAGCGGCTTGGCAGGCCGTGGCGCGGTACTCATCTCAGATTTCGTCGAAATCGAGTTTTTCGCCGGCGCGCTCCCAGACGATGCGCTCCAGCATTTCGCCCAGCAACTCTTCGGTTTTCTCGCAGACCCACTTGCCGGCCTGCTCGTCATAGTCGAAATGGAAACCGCCGGAACGGTCGGCCAGCCACAGCTGACGCAGAGGTTCCTGACGGCTGAAGATCAACTGACTGCCGTTGTCGAACTTGATAGTCAGCACACCGGCCGAGTTCTCCATGTCCAGATCCAGGCCACTTTCATCAAAGATGTCCTCCAGCGCTTGCTGGGTGGCATCGACCAGATCATGGAAACGGGCTTCGGACAAACTCATTGCGGCAACCTCAAAAAATGTCTGATCAGGCTCAAGCGCCGCAAGATACGGACGCGGCCAGCCGATTGCAAAGGATAACGACCAAGCGCCCTGCCCGGCGACGAAATATGCACCCGCCTTGCAGGAAAAGTTTCCGCGCCGCAGCCCGAGCCCCGCCGGACGGGAGTTCCGTCGCATAGGCAAGCTGCCGGGTGGCCGGTATACTCCGGCGCAATTAACGCATATTCAAGGATTTCGCCATGAAGCGCCTGATCTCTTCCCTTGCTGCGCTCGCTTCGCTCGTCGCTTTTGCCTGCTTGATTTCGGCCTGCGGTCAGAAAGGCCCGCTGTACCTGCCCGATGAAGATCAGGACCCGGCCGAGCAAGCCCAGTCTTCGCAAAAGCAGCCTGTCTCCAAGGCACACAAGCACGACGTTTACTAAGGGATCGCCATGGACGCTTTTAACTACCGTGGCGGGGAGCTGTTCGCGGAAGGTGTGGCGCTGTCCGCCATCGCCGATCGCTTCGGCACACCGACCTACGTCTACTCCCGCGCCCACATCGAGGCCCAGTACCTGGCCTATGCCGATGCGCTGGCCGGCATGCCGCACCTGGTGTGCTTCGCGGTCAAGGCCAACTCCAACCTCGGCGTATTGAATGTCCTGGCCCGTATCGGCGCCGGTTTCGACATCGTGTCCCGTGGCGAGCTGGAACGCGTCCTGGCCGCCGGTGGCAGTCCTGACAAGATCGTGTTCTCCGGCGTCGGCAAGACCCGTGACGACATGCGTCGCGCGCTGGAAGTCGGCGTGCATTGCTTCAACGTCGAATCCACCGACGAGCTTGAGCGCCTGCAAGTGGTCGCCGCCGAGCTGGGCGTTCGTGCGCCGGTCTCGCTGCGCGTGAACCCGGACGTCGATGCCGGCACCCACCCGTACATTTCCACCGGTCTCAAAGAGAACAAGTTCGGCATCGCCATCGCCGACGCCGAAGACGTGTACGTGCGTGCCGCGCACCTGCCGAACCTGGAAGTGGTCGGCGTCGACTGCCACATCGGTTCG
The DNA here is from genome assembly GCF_017491585.1 of Pseudomonas sp. 58(2021). Classification (NCBI taxonomy): domain Bacteria; kingdom Pseudomonadati; phylum Pseudomonadota; class Gammaproteobacteria; order Pseudomonadales; family Pseudomonadaceae; genus Pseudomonas; species Pseudomonas sp. 58(2021). Next base: position 270,046 of record NZ_JAFGYZ010000007.1, on the reverse strand, counting down.
CAACTGACCACTCTGCCTCCGTTCCTCGATGCCCTCGATCGCCTGCTGGATCTGGTCGATCGCCTCGGCGATTGCGGCATCCACCTGCGCCACATCGATCTCGGTGGCGGTCTGGGTGTGCGCTATCGCGATGAAGAGCCGCCATTGGCCGCCGATTACATCAAGGCCGTGCGCGAGCGTCTGGTCGGTCGTGATCTGGCGCTGGTGTTCGAACCGGGCCGCTTCATCGTCGCCAACGCCGGCGTGCTGCTGACTCAGGTCGAGTACCTCAAGCACACCGAACACAAGGACTTCGCCATCGTCGATGCGGCGATGAACGACCTGATCCGCCCGGCGCTGTACCAGGCCTGGATGGACGTGACCCCGGTCAAGCCCCGCGAGACCGCTGCGCGCACCTATGACGTCGTCGGCCCGATCTGCGAAACCGGCGATTTCCTCGCCAAGGAACGCGAACTGGCGCTGGAAGAAGGCGATCTGCTGGCCGTGCATTCGGCCGGCGCCTATGGTTTCGTAATGAGCTCCAACTACAACACCCGCGGCCGTGCCGCCGAGGTGCTGGTAGATGGCGATCAGGCATTTGAAGTGCGTCGCCGCGAGACCGTGGCCGAGCTGTTTGCCGGCGAAAGCCTGCTGCCGGAGTAACCCCATGCTGCTGCGTTTTACCAAGATGCACGGCCTGGGCAACGACTTCATGGTTCTCGACCTGGTCAGCCAGCACGCGCATATTCAGCCCAAGCACGCAAAAATGTGGGGCGACCGGCACACCGGCATCGGTTTCGACCAGTTGCTGATCGTCGAAGCGCCGAGCAATCCGGATGTGGATTTCCGTTACCGGATCTTCAACTCCGACGGTTCCGAAGTGGAGCAGTGCGGCAACGGTGCGCGCTGCTTCGCCCGCTTCGTGCTCGACAAGCGTCTGACCGCCAAGCGGCAGATCCGCGTCGAGACCAAGGGCGGCATCATCGAACTGGACGTGCGTAACGACGGCCAGATCAGCGTGAACATGGGCGCCCCGCGCCTGGTGCCGGCGGACATTCCGTTCCAGGCACCGGAGCAGGCCTTGAGTTATCAGGTCGATGTCGACGGTACGCCGGTCGAATTGGCCGCAGTGTCCATGGGCAACCCCCATGCGGTGCTGCGAGTCAGCGATATCAACACTGCACCGGTGCATGAACTGGGGCCGAAAATCGAACACCATCCGCGCTTCCCGGCACGGGTCAACGTCGGTTTTCTCCAGGTCATCGACCGCCATCGCGCACAACTGCGCGTCTGGGAGCGCGGTGCCGGGGAAACCCAGGCCTGCGGCACCGGTGCCTGCGCTGCTGCTGTAGCTGCGATCAGCCAGGGGTGGATGGATTCGCCACTGCTGATCGACCTGCCGGGCGGGCGCCTGTCCATCGAATGGGCAGGCCCCGGCCAACCGGTGCTGATGACCGGCCCGGCAGTGCGTGTATACGAAGGACAAGTGCGTCTTTGAGTGAGCAGAAGCCATGACCGACAAGCCTCAGGTACCCGCCCGAAAGTCCACTGAAACAGCGCCCGAAAGTCTGGAGGCGGCAGCGGTTGCCGCGTACCTGGAGGCTCATCCGGATTTCTTCATCGAACACGAAGAGCTGCTGCCGTCCCTGCGCATTCCTCATCGTCGCGGCGACACCGTATCGCTGGTCGAGCGCCAGATGTCCATCCTGCGCGACCGCAACATCGAGATGCGCCATCGCCTCTCGCACTTGATGGACGTGGCCCGGGACAACGATCGCCTGTTCGACAAGACCCGTCGCCTGATCCTCGCCCTGATGGACGCTGCCACTCTGGAAGATGTGGTGATCAGCGTCGAAGACAGTCTGCGCCAGGATTTTCAGGTGCCCTTTGTCAGCCTGATCCTGCTCGGCGACAACCCGGCCCCGGTCGGCCGCTGGGTGACCCACGCCGACGCACAAACCGCCATCGGTGGATTGCTCACCGAAGGCAAGAGCGTCAGCGGCAGCCTGCGCGAGCATGAGCTGGACTTCCTGTTCGGCGAGGAGCAGCGCAAGCAGATCGGCTCCACCGCCGTGGTCGCCGTCAGCCATCAGGGCATCCACGGAATCCTGGCCATTGCCAGCCGTGATCCGCAGCACTACAAGAGCTCGGTCGGCACGCTGTTCCTCAGCTACATCGCCGAAGTCATGGGCCGCGTGCTGCCACGGGTCAACAGCTCCCTGCGCTCGGTACGCTGAGCATGGAACGACAACTGGACGCTTACTGCGAACACCTGCGCAGTGAGCGGCAGGTGTCGCCGCACACGCTTTCGGCCTACCGCCGCGACCTCGATAAAGTCCTCGGCTGGTGCAACAAACAGAACATCGGCAGCTGGCAGGCGCTGGACATCCAGCGCCTGCGCAGCCTGATCGCCCGCCTGCATGCACAGGGCCAGTCCTCCCGCAGCCTGGCACGCCTGCTTTCGGCGGTGCGCGGGCTCTATCACTACCTGAATCGCGAAGGCTTTTGCGATCACGACCCGGCTACCGGCCTGGCACCGCCCAAAGGCGAGCGCCGCTTGCCGAAAACCCTCGATACCGACCGAGCGCTGCAACTGCTCGAAGGCGCAGTCGAGGACGACTTTCTGGCCCGGCGCGATCAGGCGATTCTGGAATTGTTCTATTCCTCCGGCCTGCGGCTGTCGGAGCTGACCGGGCTCAATCTCGATCAGCTCGATCTGGCCGACGGCATGGTCCAGGTGCTCGGCAAGGGCAGCAAGACACGCCTGCTGCCCGTCGGCAAAAAGGCTCGGGAAGCGCTGGAGCAATGGCTGCCGCTGCGGGCGCTGACCAACCCGGCGGACGACGCCGTGTTCGTCAGCCAGCAAGGCCGCCGCCTCGGCCCGCGAGCGATTCAGGTGCGGGTCAAACTGGCCGGCGAGCGCGAACTGGGGCAGAACCTGCACCCACACATGTTGCGACATTCCTTCGCCAGCCATTTGCTCGAGTCCTCCCAGGACCTGCGCGCGGTGCAGGAACTGCTCGGCCACTCGGACATCAAGACCACCCAGATCTATACCCACCTGGACTTCCAGCACCTGGCGGCGGTCTACGACAGCGCCCATCCACGGGCCAAACGCATGAAAGGCGATGATTCATGAGCATCCAGTTGATCACCTTCGACCTCGACGACACTCTGTGGGATACCGCCCCGGTGATCGTCAGCGCCGAAGCGGTTTTGCGTGAATGGCTGGGCGAACATGCACCGAATCTGGGCGCGGTGCCGGTGGAGCATCTGTGGTCGATCCGCGAGCGGGTGCTGGCCAGCGAACCGGGGCTCAAGCACCGCATAAGCGCGTTGCGGCGGCGGGTGCTGTTCCATGCGCTGGAAGAAGCCGGGTACGCCCACGGCGAAGCGTCGGATCTGGCGGACAAGAGTTTTGAAGTGTTTCTGCATGCCCGGCATCAGATCGACGTGTTCCCGGAAGTCGAGCCAATCCTGGAAACCCTCGCCAAACACTACGCCCTCGGCGTGGTCACCAACGGCAACGCCGATGTGCGTCGTCTCGGGCTGGCGGACTACTTCAAGTTTGCGCTGTGCGCCGAAGACATCGGCATCGCCAAGCCGGATGCGCGACTGTTCCATGAAGCGTTGCAGCGCGGTGGCGTCAGCGCCGAAGCGGCGGTGCATATCGGTGATCACCCGGGGGATGACATCGCCGGGGCGCAGCAGGCCGGTCTGCGAGCGATCTGGTTCAACCCCGCCGGCAAGGTCTGGGAAGCGGAGCGCCTGCCGGATGCCGAGATTCGCAGTCTTAACGATCTGCCCGCGGTGCTCGCCCGCTGGAACAGCCTCGGCTAGTTTCTTTCGCCCATGAAAAAGCCCGCAGCGACGGCGGGCTATTTCAGCAAGCAAGCGACACGCCTCAGATAGGGCGGCTGCCGTACTTGTTGTCCGGCTTCTTGGGCGGATCGGCGACCACGTTGGCCTCCACTTCCTGAACCTTGCCACCGCGCGCAAGGAATTCTTCCATGGCCTTGGCCAGGGCGTCGCGCTCCTTGTTCTTGGCTTCGATGCTCGGCAACTCGTCGACCGACACCGCAGCCTTGGCTTTGCCTTTGGCAGCCGGGGCCGGCGTATCGTCACCGCCATCGTCTTCAGCAACGTCTTCCGCTGCTGCTTCCAGACCGTCTTCGGCCTCGTCTTCGTCGCCTACTTCGAGGTCGTCGTTTTCCAGATCATCGTCGCTCATGTTCTACCTCATGACTTGCGAAAAGCAGATTAGTTATAGACCAGCTTTGGCGACTGTCGAAAGTCGCCGGAAAAAAATCGGTAACCATTGGTGACCAACGGTTTATGCCCCTTCACCGTGCAAGGTGGCGAGGACTTTACGGGCACCGCCATGATCACGGTGCTCGCCCAGATAAACGCCTTGCCAGGTACCCAGTGCCAGTCGACCCGCCGTTACCGGCAAACTGATCTGACAGCCCAGCACGCTGGCCTTGAAGTGCGCCGGGAGGTCGTCCAGGCCTTCGTCGTTATGCTCATAGCCGTCTGCTCCTTGTGGGATCAGACGATTGAAAAATCGTTCGAAGTCGCGACGTACCGCCGGATCGGCGTTCTCGTTGATGGTCAACGACGCCGAGGTATGCTGCAGCCACAAATGCAACAGACCGACCCGGCATGCCCTGAGTTCAGGCAGGCCGGCGAGCAACTCGTCCGTCACCAGATGAAAGCCCCGGGGCCGTGCCCGCAGGGTTATCAGAGTCTGTTGCCACATACAGTTCTCCGCACGTTCGGGGCGCATTCTAGCGCGCTCTGGAAAAAAACAAAGGCCCTAATATTCCTTCAATGATGTAAGCCTTTGGCCGCAGAAAAACACTCGTCGTAAACACGACCAAAGCAGTACGAAAAATCCTTTCAGCTGTATCAGGGAAGACAAATTCCAGACAAAAAAATGCCCGGCGAGCCGGGCAAGTTTTTTGCGGCGCGTGCTTACAGGTTGTAGCCGCGCTCGTTGTGTTGTGCCAGATCCAGGCCGACCGATTCTTCTTCCTCGGTCACGCGCAGCCCCATCACGGCATCCAGCACCTTGAGGATGATGAAGGTGACGATGGCGGTGTAGATCACGGTGAAGCCGACGCCTTTGCACTGAATCCACACTTGTGCGGCGATGTCGGTGACGGTGCCGAAGCCACCCAGCGACGGTGCGGCGAACACACCGGTCAGGATCGCGCCGAGGATACCGCCGATACCGTGCACGCCGAAGGCGTCCAGGGAGTCGTCATAACCGAGTTTGCGTTTCAGGGTGGTGGCGCAGAAGAAGCACACCACGCCTGCCGCCAGACCGATCACCAGTGCGCCCATCGGGCCCACGGTACCAGCGGCCGGAGTGATCGCGACCAGACCGGCAACAACGCCGGATGCGATACCCAGTGCGCTTGGTTTACCGTGGGTGATCCACTCGGCGAACATCCAGCCCAGTGCGGCAGCGGCGGTCGCGATCTGAGTCACCAGCATCGCCATGCCGGCGGTGCCATTGGCGGCCGCAGCGGAACCGGCGTTGAAGCCAAACCAGCCAACCCACAGCATCGCCGCGCCCATCAGGGTGTAACCCAGATTGTGTGGCGCCATCGGAGTGGTCGGGAAGCCTTTGCGCTTACCCAATACCAGGCAGGCAATCAGACCGGCCACACCGGCGTTGATGTGCACCACGGTGCCGCCGGCGAAGTCGAGTACGCCCCAGTCCCACATCAGGCCGCCGTTGCCGGACCAGACCATGTGCGCGATCGGTGCATAGACCAGGGTGAACCAGATGCCCATGAAGATCAGCATCGCGGAGAACTTCATCCGCTCGGCGAACGCACCGACGATCAGCGCCGGGGTGATGATCGCGAAGGTCATCTGGAAGGTGATGAAGACCGCCTCGGGGAACAACGCCGCAGGGCCGGTCAGGCTCGCTGGCGTGACACCGGCGAGGAACGCCTTGCCAAAACCGCCCACGAACGAGTTGAAGTTGACGACGCCCTGCTCCATGCCGGTGGTGTCGAACGCAATGCTGTAGCCATAAATGACCCACAGGATGCTGATCAGACCGGTAATGGCGAAGCACTGCATCATCACGGAAAGAATGTTTTTCGACCGAACCATGCCGCCGTAGAACAGCGCGAGGCCGGGAATGGTCATGAACAGCACGAGGGCTGTGGAGGTGAGCATCCAGGCGGTGTCGCCGGAGTTCAGGACTGGAGCTGCCACTTCGTCTGCCGCCATGGCCAGGCCGGGCATTACGATAGACAACAGGGCTCCTAGCCCTGCGAATTTACGCAGAGTCATATTGTTTTCTCCTGGGGCGTTGGGTTTGTGGCGGCGTTTAGATTGCGTCGGTATCGGTTTCGCCGGTACGGATGCGGATCGCCTGTTCCAGATTGACCACGAAGATCTTGCCGTCACCGATCTTGCCGGTGTTGGCAGCCTTGGTTATCGCCTCGATAACCCGATCCAGATCCTTGTCGTCGATGGCAACGTCGATTTTCACCTTGGGCAGAAAATCGACCACATACTCCGCGCCGCGATACAGCTCGGTGTGACCCTTCTGCCGACCGAAGCCTTTGACTTCAGTAACGGTAATGCCCTGCACGCCGATTTCGGACAGCGACTCGCGCACGTCGTCCAACTTGAACGGCTTGATGATGGCAGTGACTAGCTTCATGAAACTCTCTCCCGAATTGGTGGACTTGCCCCAGGAAAACAAACCCGACTCAAGTCTAAGCGCAGTGCCTGGCTTTGTAACGCTTCGTTGTCGACGCCAGCTAACCGCTCCAGACGAAACTCCCCGCTCCGTCTGCCGCACTGCATTCGTCACAGCGACTGCATCAGTGCATGGGTCGAAGGTGACTAAGCAGAAAGCTTGCCATCTCGCCAAAAACCACTGATTTCAATCCCTTGGCCGCTGTCGCAGATGCCATCACCCAAATGGCACGCGGGATACGCACAACAACGGTGCGCGGCCGTGCATCCCATTGCGCGAAAAGCGTGCATCCATGCCTGCGCCAATGACTATAGACACTGCGTGATACACTGCCGGCCATTGTTTCCAGGACATATCCCATGCTCGCGCCCAAAGACTTCCTCGACGCCCTGAGCGGCACCGCCTCCCGCCTGTTCAGCGGCGACACGCCCTTGCCAAAAGCCGAAATCGAAAGCCAGTTCAAGATGCTGCTGCAAAGTGCCTTCAGCAAACTGGACCTGGTGAGCCGCGAAGAGTTTGACAGTCAGATGGTGGTGCTGGCGCGCACTCGCGCCCGGCTTGAGAGCCTTGAGGCGAAGGTGGCGGAAATGGAGGCGAAGCCGACGCCGCCGGCTGAGTAACACCTCGTTTCTTTGTGAATGCGGTCCCTTGTGGGAGCGGGCTTGCCCGCGAATGAAGGTCGGAACGACCTTCCCGCCATTCAGGATTCGCTGCCGAATCTCGGCAGAATCCTACAGTTTGCAACCCCGCCGTCCGATTGCGTCGTGAAGCCCTGATTCCTAAGCTCACCCAATGCTGAATGTTCAGCACTGGGTTTGGCGACCCGGCAACATTTGACGCAGCGCGATGATGTTCGAACGAGGGAAATACTCCCACCTCGAATTATGGCGGCTGTGCGTGGGAGACCTTCGGGTCTGCCGGTTTTCGAATGTCCCGGTTCGCCAATCCGCGCATAGCTGCCACCCTTTTTGTTTGGCGACGATCAGAGGCAGCTTTCTTCACCACATTCGAGAACCGAGTCATGGACGAAAGCTATTTAATTCCCAACGTCTTCATCCGCCACAAACTCCACCTTCACGCCCTTCTTATCCAGAACCAACCTTGGTTCTCCGCCCGCGACCTGGGCCGTCTGCTGCACATTTACCTCAACGAACGCATGCTGCGAAAACTCGACCCCGACCAATACCAAACCCGCAAAACCCTGATCCACAACCAGATCGAAAACACCCTCCTGATCAGCGAATCCGGCATCTACGCCCTCCTCGTCTACCACTACTGCCCCGAATACCGTGCCCTGCGCGAATGGCTCACCCATCAGGTCATCCCCACCCTGCGCGACGCCCAGCACCCCACCACAAGCGAACGCCCACAGCTAAGCCTGCTGAATTGGCCCGAGATGTCGTTGAGTTTGCTGCACTGGAACAACCAGCCGTGGATTCGGTTGCAGGATGTGCCGTTGATGGTGGTAGAACGGGAAAAGCTAAAGCGCCCAGAACCGGGCACTTGGTGGAAGAGGGCTTCGCGGATGCTGCAATCGCTATAGGCCCGCATCCCGGATGCTGGGCCCTGCGTAAATCGCAAGTCGACTGAAGACTCATCCAGAACTCAGGCGGGGTGTTGAGGTGGATGGCCAGCCTGATTGCCAGATCGGCGCAGATCCTGGAGCTGGCATTTCACAAGCTTCTCGATCTCGATTTCAGGCCAGTTCGTGGGCATGGCCAAGTCCATGACCGTCATGCCCAACGGCTCCATGAACTCCTTATTCAGAACCTCGCCGGGATGAATCGAGCGCATACCATTGCGGTTCATTTTTCGCCTCCAGAGGCTGCATTGAGTGGTCAAACTGGAGCACCCGACTTTGCAATACAAGACCGTCGAGTCGCTTTCACTAGCGTCCTACAACTATTAGGGCATGCCCCTACAAAAATCGGCGTCTACGCCTGGTTATGCAGTCCTTACACCTGTCATTACATTGGCAAACGAAAATGCACCCATCAGGATGGAGGTCTCTGTGAAGGATAAAAAGAGGAAGACAAAGCTACTTCTGATTGTTGAACTACACCTTGAAGCACTCCGACTGGCTGGAAATATGTCAGCCAATCAACGGAGGTTTATTGAAGTCGCCCTTACGTGCGGACCTGAGCTTGAGCCAAGCGGTTTGTTGGCGGGCAGAAAATCCTGAATCCGTCCAAACCAACGTCCTTCACTTACGTAAGTACCGTCCTACAAGGACTGTCCCCCATGCCTGATTACGTGAGTATCCCTGCCTTCGCTACCTTCTGCGGCCTGATCCAAACAGAACACAGACAATGCGAAGAAAAGGAAAAGGTACCGAGCTCCGTAATCAGACACTCAAATCTGAAGCCCGCAAACTTGCACACCGAACCGTATCTATGGACCCGGAAGCATTAGCGGCCGGGGTGGATGCAACATCACTCGGCATTGAGCCAATTACTCCTGTAGCAATCAATGCATACCACCAGTGGAGCGGGCCCGTGAGCTATCCATGGGATGACGTGCTGAAGTGGAAAACCAAAGACGCAAAGGGTCTGGACCTGGCTTTTTGGTACGAAGGAGAACTGTGCGGCTTGTGTTACGCAACTCCGCGCAAAAGCACGATCTGCATAAAAATCATCCTTTTGCAGGGACGAACTGGCAGAACCCACACCTTGCGAGGCTGGATCGCACCCATGGCGCTACTGACAACTGAATTCTACGCACGGAGACTGGGATGTACTGAAATCGAGGTCCAGGAACCTGACTCTGGCGCCATCCCTTACTACCAAAAACTTGGCTTTCATTTCGACACAACCGACCGCCTTGTCTTTCCACTGGACGACCAATAAGATCGATTCATTCCTCCAGACACGAGAGGTGTCTATGAAACAGAAGAAGCGGAAAAAACAGCCGTTACTTGCATCCAGGCTTCGTGTAGAAGCGCCCAGTTTGGCCGATACGATTTCTGCCAGTCAGCGGCACTTTTTGAAGGTCGCCGCGACCTATGGCAAAGAATTGGAGCCAGATGGCTGGCTCGCCGGTGGCGGAACCTGAATCCCGAATTAAAAGACCGCCTAGTTGGCGGTTTTTTTACGCCTGACGATTAATCATTTCGACTCCAGCAACATCCAGTGAAGGTTTGCCCAGGCAGCCGTCCCTCCAACACTCTCCTCCCCAACTACCCTTAAAAAACCGCAGGAAGCGGCCCCTCGATTCAACTCAAGGAACGACCATGTCCCTCGCCATCGTCCATAGCCGCGCCCAGATTGGCGTGGATGCCCCCGCAGTCACCGTCGAAGTCCACCTGGCCAACGGCTTGCCCTCGCTGACCATGGTCGGCCTGCCCGAAGCGGCGGTGAAGGAGAGCAAGGACCGGGTGCGCAGTGCGATCATCAATTCCGGGCTGCAGTTTCCGGCGCGGCGGATCACCTTGAATCTGGCGCCGGCGGATCTGCCCAAGGATGGCGGGCGGTTCGATCTGGCGATTGCGCTGGGGATTCTGTCGGCGAGTGTGCAGGTGCCGACGTTGACGCTCGATGACGTGGAATGCCTGGGAGAGCTGGCGTTATCCGGCGCAGTGCGGGCGGTGCGCGGGGTGTTGCCGGCGGCGCTGGCGGCGCGCAAGGCCGGGCGGACGCTGGTGGTGCCACGGGCGAATGCCGAGGAAGCGTGTCTGGCGTCAGGATTGAGGGTGATCGCAGTGGATCATCTGCTCGAGGCCGTGGCGCATTTCAACGGGCATACGCCAGTCGAGCCTTATGTCTCGGATGGGCTGATCCATGCCGCCAAACCCTATCCCGACCTGAATGAAGTCCAGGGCCAACTGGCCGCGAAACGAGCGCTGCTGATTGCCGCGGCCGGCGCGCACAACCTGCTGTTCAGCGGGCCACCGGGGACGGGTAAAACGTTGCTGGCCAGTCGATTGCCGGGGTTGCTGCCACCGCTGGCCGAGAGTGAGGCGCTGGAAGTGGCGGCGATTCAATCCGTCGCCAGCGGCGTCCCCCTGACTCACTGGCCACAGCGCCCGTTCCGCCAACCGCATCACTCGGCCTCCGGGCCGGCGCTGGTCGGCGGCAGCTCAAAACCGCAACCCGGCGAAATCACACTCGCCCACCACGGCGTGCTGTTCCTCGACGAACTGCCGGAGTTTGATCGCAAGGTGCTGGAGGTGCTGCGCGAACCGCTGGAATCCGGCTGCATCGTGATCGCAAGGGCCAAGGAACGGGTGCGGTTTCCCGCGAGATTCCAGTTGGTGGCGGCGATGAATCCCTGCCCCTGTGGATATCTTGGCGAGCCGAGCGGCAAATGCTCGTGCACACCGGACATGGTGCAGCGCTATCGCAACAAACTGTCGGGGCCGTTGCTGGACCGGATCGATTTGCACCTGACGGTGGCGCGGGAGGCCACAGCGTTGAACCCTGCGGTGAAACCGGGAGAGGACAGTGCCAGTGCGGCGGCGTTGGTCGCCGAAGCCCGCGAGCGCCAGCAAAAGCGCCAGGGCTGCGCCAATGCGTTTCTCGATTTGCCAGGGCTGAAGAAGCACTGCAAGTTATCCACAGCCGATGAAACCTGGCTGGAGACCGCGTGCGAAAGATTGACCTTGTCGCTGCGCTCGGCGCACCGGCTGCTCAAGGTCGCGCGGACGCTGGCGGATCTGGAAAAGTGCGCGGATATCAGTCGCGAGCATCTGGCCGAAGCGTTGCAGTATCGGCCGGCGACTCAGTAAGTGCCGAGATTGTGGCGAGCTCAAACGCGAGCAGGCTCGCTCTCACAGGTTCAACGCGAATCCTGTGGGAGCGAGCCTGCTCGCGATAGCTATTTCAAAAACACTTCAACGGAAGCGGTCGACCTCTTGGCGCAGGTCGGCTGCCAGGCCTTCCAGCTCCTTGGCGGTGATCGCCAGGTTCGACACCACTTCGCGCTGTTCGCTGTTGGCCATCGCAATGCTCTGCAGATTGCTGCTCAACAACGTCGCGGTGCTGCTCTGTTCCTGGGTCGCCGTGGTGATTGCCGCAAACTGCTGCCCTGCCGAACGGCTCTGCTCATCGATCCGCGCCAGCGCCGACGCCACGTTGGCGTTACGCGACAGGCCTTCCTGCATCAGCAGGTTGCCCTGCTCCATGGTGCTGATGGCGTTGCCGGTTTCCTGCTGAATGCTGTGAATCATGCTGGAAATTTCATCCGTCGCCTGACGGGTACGCGAAGCCAGGCTGCGCACCTCGTCGGCCACCACAGCAAAGCCGCGACCTTGCTCGCCGGCACGGGCCGCCTCGATGGCAGCGTTGAGTGCCAGCAGGTTGGTCTGTTCGGCAATCGAGGTGATCACGCTGACGATGCCGCCGATTTCCTGGGAGCGCTGACCCAGGGTGTTGATCACGGTCGCCGTGGTGTTCAGCGCACCGGCAATCTGCTCCAGCGAGGACGACGCTTCTTCCATCGAGCTGCGACCGATCTGGGTCTGCTGGGCATTTTCCTGGGCCAGACGCTGGGTGTTGCCCATGTTGTCGGCAATGTTCAGCGAGGTGGCGGAGAACTCTTCCACCGCGCCGGCCATGCTGGTGATTTCGCCCGACTGCTGCTCCATGCCTTCGTAAGCGCCACCGGACAAACCGGACAGCGCCTGGGCACGGCTGTTGACCTCTTCCGAGGCGCGGCGGATGTGCTCGACCATGGTCGACAGCGCCTGGCTCATCTGATTGAAGGCGCGGGCCAGTTGGCCGATTTCATCGTTGCTCGACACGTTCAGACGCACGCTCAGATCACCGGCACCCAAGGCTTCAGCCTGACGCACCAGATCGCCCAGCGGCGCCAGTTTGCTGCGCAACAACCAGACTACGGAGCCGACTGCCAGCAGCATCGCCAGCAGGCTGCCGATGGCCAGCTGAGTGCCGACGCTCCAGGTCACCGCGCGGATCTCGGCTTTCGGCATGCTCGCCACCACCGACCACGGGCCGCCTTCGAACGGCACGGCGATGCTGTAGAAGTCTTCGGACTTGTCGCTCCAGAAGCGGCCTTTACCCGGTGCTTTCGCCAGACCGTTGATCACCGGGACCGCTTGATCCAGCGCCTGTACGCCGGCCGGCGCCACCAGCCACTGGTTCTTTTCGTCCAGCAGCGCCAGCGAGCCGGTCTGGCCGATGCGGAAGCGCTTGAGGTTGTCGAACTGGGCGTTCTGCGCGTCGGTGTAATCGAAACCGACGAACAACACCGCGATCACCTTGCCGCTGCTGTCGCGCACCGGGGTGTACTGAGTCATGTAGGAACGATCAAACAGCAGCGCGCGACCGACGTAGCCCTGCCCCGCCATCAACTTTGCGTAGGCCGGGTGAGCGTGATCAAGCAAGGTGCCGATGGCGCGGCTGCCGTCCTGCTTGGTCAGCGAGGTGCTGACCCGCACGAAGTCTTCGCCGCTGCGCACAAACAGCGTGGCAACGCCCGCCGTCATCTGCTTGAACTCGTCGACTTCCTTGAAGTTGTTGTTCAACACTTCGCTACCCAGGTGCAGGCCCGGGGTCTGGGTGCCCGCCACGCTGACCGGCTCGTCCGGGTGAATGCTCAGGCCCGCGCTGAAGCGCTTCTCGAACAGCCCGCTGAGGCGCTGGGTGCTTTCACGCAGCGTGCCGTGGAAGGTACTCAACTGGTCGGCGAGCAGGCGGGCTTCGCTGGCCAGGTGTTCTTCACGGGTGGCGAGGTTGGCGGTATCCAGCGAACGCAGGGCGAACACCGTACTGCCGCTGATGACTATCGCCAGTATCACGGCGAGCGCGAGGCCCAGCTGCGAGGCGATCCGAGCGCGAGGTTGAGACATGGACAGCTCCTGGCCGAGTCTGCGGATCCTCCCTGATCGCGGCTCGGAAAATTCTAATAATGGGGGTGATGCGTGGAACCGGCACGACGGTTCCACTTGGACGTATTCGGCGGTAAACGCGAATACTTGAGCGCACAGCAGGGGTATGGCCCCGGGCCTGCATTGTGGCGGCTCGAACGTTTCAGCTCAAGCGCGCGACCTGCGGCAGCACCATGGCGTGGACTTCGCCTTGCAGGAAGTCGCTGAGTCGGCGCAAACGTTCACCTCCCGGACGGGTCTTTGGCCACACCAGGTAATAATTCAGTCCGCTGGCAACCGCCGTTGGCCACGGCAGACTCAGGCGCCCTTGCGCGACATCCTCGGCCACCATCAGCAGATCGCCCATGGAAACCCCATAGCCACGGGCGGCCGCAATCATCCCGAGTTCCAGGGTATCGAACACCTGCCCGCCCTTGAGCGACACCTGATCGGACAGACCCATGTGCTCCAGCCAGCTGCGCCAGTCGCGACGATCCGGGGTCGGGTGCAGCAATTCAGTGGCGGCCAGTCGCGCCACATCCCAGGGCTGGTCATTAAGCAGGTTGGGCGCCCCGACCGGGATCAGTTCTTCCGGGAACAACAAACTGGCCTCCCAGTCCGGCGGAAAATGCCCGTCGCTCAACAGCACCGCGCAATCGAAAGGCTCGTTGTTGAAGTCCACCGAGTCCACGTCCATCCAGGCACTGGTCAGCTGCACCTCGTTACCCGGCTGCAAATGGCGGAAGCGACTGAGCCGCGCCAGCAGCCAGCGCATGGTCAGGGTCGATGGGGCTTTCATGCGCAGGATGTCATCTTCGGCACGCAACGTATTGCAGGCTCGCTCAAGCGCCGCAAAACCTTCACGGATGCCGGGCAACAGCAGGCGCGCCGATTCGGTCAGTTGCAGATTGCGTCCGCTGCGATGGAACAGCCGGCAGGCGAAGTGCTCCTCGAGCGTGCGGATATGCCGGCTGACCGCACTCTGCGTAATCGAAAGCTCTTCGGCTGCGCGGGTGAACGAGCTGTGGCGTGCCGCCGCTTCGAATGCGCGCAGGGCATACAAGGGTGGAAGACGACGGGACATGCACAGCACTCCAATGGCGGGATTGCGTCAACTTAGCAGAATCGCGGCAAGATGAGTTTTAATCATGCCACCCATCCTTTTTATCCCTTTGTGCAACCTGCGCCAAACCCTGAGAATCGACGGTCTCTTGCTCCCTCTTTTATAAGGATGTGAACACCATGCAGCGTCCTGTGCATAACGAACTCTGGGCCATCCTGCGGCTGGCGGGGCCGTTGATCGCCTCGCAGTTGGCGCACATGCTGATGGTGCTGACCGACACCCTGATGATGGCGCGCCTCAGTCCCGAAGCACTGGCCGGCGGCGGTCTGGGAGCGGCGAGCTATTCATTCGTGTCGATCTTCTGCATTGGTGTGATCGCGGCGGTCGGCACCCTGGTGGCAATCCGTCAGGGCGCCGGCGACATTCTCGGCGCCGCCAAGCTGACCCAGGCCGGACTGTGGCTGGCGTGGCTGATGGCGCTGGGCGCCGGGCTGCTGCTGTGGAATCTGAAACCGGTGCTGTTGCTCTTCGGCCAGACCGAGACCAACGTCAACGCCGCCGGGCAATTTCTGATCGCCCTGCCGTTCGCCCTGCCCGGCTACCTGAGCTTCATGGCCCTGCGCGGTTTCACCAGTGCCATCGGCCGGGCAACGCCGGTGATGGTCATCAGTCTCGCCGGCACCGTGGCCAATTTCCTGCTCAATTACGCATTGATCACCGGCATGTTCGGCCTGCCGAAACTGGGGCTGACGGGGATCGGACTGGTTACGGCGATTGTTGCCAACTGCATGGCGCTGGGGTTGGCGTGGCATATCCGTCGGCATCCGGCCTATGACGCTTACCCGCTGCGCCAGGGCCTGTCGCGGCCGAACCGCCAGTACCTGAAAGAGCTCTGGCGCCTGGGCCTGCCGATTGGCGGCACCTACGCGGTGGAAGTCGGCCTGTTCGCCTTCGCGGCCCTGTGCATGGGCACCATGGGCAGCACCCAACTGGCGGCGCACCAGATTGCCCTGCAAATCGTTTCGGTAGCGTTCATGGTGCCGGCGGGCATGTCCTACGCGATCACCATGCGCGTCGGCCAGCACTACGGCGCCGGACAACTGGGCGATGCGCGGATGTCCGGGCGAGTCGGCATCGTCTTTGGTGCAGTGGTGATGCTGGGGTTTGCGATGGTGTTCTGGTTGCTGCCGAATCAGTTGGTCGGCTTGTTCCTCGACCATAACGACCCGGCGTTTGCCGAGGTGATTCGTCTGGCCGTCAGCCTGCTCGCCGTGGCAGCGTGGTTCGAGCTGTTCGACGGCACCCAGACGATTGCCATGGGCTGCATCCGCGGACTCAAGGATGCCAAGACCACTTTCCTGGTCGGGCTCGGTTGCTACTGGCTGATCGGTGCACCAGCGGCGTGGCTGATGGCGTTTCATCTGCACTGGGGGCCGACCGGCGTCTGGTGGGGTCTGGCGCTGGGTCTGGCCTGCGCGGCGATCAGCCTGACGCTGGCGTTCGAATGGAAGATGAAGCGGATGATTCGACTGGAACCGCAATCTCAAGGCTTCAAAATCGCTCAGCCCGAGTGAGTTTCCCTGCGGGAGCACGCTCGCTCCCACAGGGATTTGAGGCTAAACCACGATCCCCAGCGGAGGCTGGCTGGCGTCAGCAATCAGATAGTCAACCAGCTCCGCCAGTGGCAACGGCTTGCTGATCAGGTAACCCTGCACCTGATCGCAGCCGAACCCGCGCAACAGATCCAGTTGCTCCCGGGTTTCCACCCCTTCGGCCACCACCTCCAGGTGCAGGTTGTGTGCAAGGTTGATCATCGCGTGCACCAGTTTGCGGTTCTCTTCGCGCTGTTCCATGCCGCCAACGAAGCTCTTGTCGATCTTCAGCAAGGTGATCGGCAGGCTGTTGAGGTGCACGAACGACGAGAACCCGGTGCCGAAATCATCCAGCGAGAACCGCACGCCGAGGCGACCGAGGGCGTCCATGGTTTGCTTGACCAGATCGCTGCGACGCATCACGGCGGTTTCGGTGAGTTCGAATTCCAGCCATTGCGCCTCAACCCCGCGCTCCGCAATCAAACGGCTGAGGGTCGGCAGCAACTGGCTGTCCTGGAACTGGCGGAACGACAGGTTGATCGCCATGTGCAGCGCCGGCAATCCGCGTTCGCGCAAGGCCTGCATGTCGCGCAGGGCCCGGGAAATGACCCAGTAACCCAGCGGCACGATCAGACCGCTCTGCTCGGCCAGCGGCACGAATTCGCTCGGCGGCAGCAGACCGCGTTCACTGTGACGCCAGCGCACCAACGCCTCGAGGCCGACGATCTGGCCGTCCTGCAGGTTCAGGCGCGGCTGGTAATGCAGCTCCAGTTCGTCGCGGCGCAGCGCCCGGCGCAACTCACTTTCGAGGTCGGCAATGCTCCGGGCGTTGCGGTTGATCCGTTCGTTGAAGATGTGAAAGGTGCAGCCTTGAGTGCTCTTGGCCTGCTGCATGGCAATGTGCGCGTGCCACATCAATGGATCGGCCCCCCCCTGCGCACGGGCATGGGCGATGCCCAGACTGGAACCGATCAACAGGCTTTCACCGTCGATCCAGTAAGGCTCGGCCAAGGCTTCGGTAATACGCTCAGCCATCCATTCGGCCCGTTGCGGGGCGCGACGGGTGTCGATCAGCAGGGCGAATTCATCGCTGCCCAGACGCGCCAGTTGATCGCCGGCCTCCAGCTGACTTTTCAGCCGGGCGACCACTTGCAGGATCAAGCGGTCGCCGGCCTGGTGGCCGAGGGCATCGTTGGCGTAGCGGAAGTTATCAAGATCGAGATGGCCGAGGGCCAGGCCACGGCCGTCATTTTCGGCAAGGCGCGCCGCCAGCAAGGTCTGAAAGCCCTGGCGGTTGGCGATACCGGTCAGCGGATCCTGTTCCGCCAGACGTTGCAAGGTGTTTTCCAGCACGCCGCGTTCGCGCACATGGCGCAGGCAACGCCGCAGCATGCCGGCATCGAGGGCATCGAACACCAGCCAGTCGCTGACGCCGTCGGGCGCGGTCGCCGGTTCGTGCTCCAGCAGCAACACCGTCGGCAGGTTGCACCGGCCGGGCGCCGGCTGCAACGCGGGAACAGTCAACAGCACCGCATGGCGGTTGTCTTCGAACAGAGTGCTGACCGACTCCCAGCTTGGCGCGCTGATCAGCACCGCTGCGCTCCCCATCGGAGCCAGACACTCGCGCAATAACGCTGTCCACGCTGGCTCTTCGGCCAGTAGCAGCAAACGCAAGGGTTCGACAGGCGTAGACAAGCTGACTCCCTAGACTCTGCAATGATGTGGGCGGCGGGCATTATGCCGTTGCGAAGAACAATGACCAATGACAACGGTTATCAAAACGTTATTTTGTGTCACGAATGAGTACATTAGCCGCAAAATCACCGCGCATCCTGCGTGAAAGTAACAAAACCGGCAAATTTGAATCGCGTGGTACGTCACAAGTCGGAGAGAGCAGCACAAATCGCTGAGCCTGTTAAAATGCCGGCCCATTTCGTCAACGACTCCCGAATTTTCGTATGTCCCGACTCAATCCCCGGCAGCAAGAAGCCGTGAACTACGTCGGCGGCCCTCTATTGGTGCTCGCCGGTGCCGGCTCCGGCAAGACCAGCGTGATCACCCGCAAGATCGCGCACCTGATCCAGAACTGCGGCATTCGCGCCCAGTACATCGTCGCCATGACCTTCACCAACAAGGCTGCGCGGGAGATGAAGGAACGGGTCGGCACCCTGCTGCGTCCAGGTGAAGGTCGCGGCCTGACCGTTTGCACCTTCCACAACCTGGGCCTGAACATCATCCGCAAGGAACATGAACGGCTGGGCTACAAACCCGGTTTCTCGATCTTCGATGAGACCGACGTCAAGTCGCTGATGACTGACATCATGCAGAAGGAATACGCAGGCGACGACGGCGTCGACGAGATCAAGAACATGATCGGCGCCTGGAAAAACGACCTGATCCTGCCGGCCCAGGCCCTGGAAAACGCCCGCAACCCCAAGGAACAGACCGCTGCCATCGTCTACACCCACTACCAGCGCACGCTCAAGGCGTTCAACGCGGTGGACTTCGACGACCTGATCCTGCTGCCGGTAAAACTCTTCGAAGAACACGCCGACATCCTCGAAAAGTGGCAGAACAAGGTGCGTTACCTGCTGGTCGACGAATACCAGGACACCAACGCCAGCCAGTACCTGCTGGTGAAAATGCTCATTGGCAAGCGCAACCAGTTCACCGTGGTAGGCGACGACGACCAGTCGATCTACGCCTGGCGCGGCGCGCGGCCGGAAAACCTGATGCTGCTCAAGGACGACTATCCGTCCCTGAAAGTGGTGATGCTGGAGCAGAACTACCGCTCCACCAGCCGCATCCTGCGTTGCGCCAACGTGCTGATCTCGAACAACCCGCACGAATTCGAAAAGCAGCTGTGGAGTGAGATGGGGCACGGCGACGAGATCCGCGTGATCCGCTGCCGCAACGAGGACGCCGAAGCCGAGCGCGTGGCCATGGAAATCCTCAGCCTGCACTTGCGCACCGACCGCCCGTACAGCGATTTCGCGATCCTCTATCGCGGTAACTACCAGGCCAAGCTGATCGAGCTGAAACTGCAGCACCACCAGGTGCCGTACCGTTTGAGCGGCGGCAACAGCTTCTTCGGCCGCCAGGAAGTGAAAGACCTGATGGCCTACTTCCGCCTGATCGTGAACCCGGACGACGACAACGCCTTCCTGCGGGTGATCAACGTACCGCGCCGGGAAATCGGCTCGACGACCCTGGAAAAACTCGGCAACTACGCCACCGAACGCAAGATTTCGATGTACGCCGCCACCGACGAACTCGGCCTGGGCGAGCATCTGGACAGCCGCTTCACCGATCGTCTGTCGCGCTTCAAGCGCTTCATGGACAAGGTGCGCGAGCAATGCGCCGGCGAAGACCCGATCTCGGCCCTGCGCAGCATGGTCATGGACATCGACTACGAGAACTGGCTGCGCACCAACAGTTCCAGCGACAAGGCCGCGGACTACCGGATGAGCAACGTCTGGTTCCTGATCGAAGCCTTGAAGAACACTCTGGAAAAAGACGAAGACGGCGAAATGACCGTCGAGGACGCCATCGGCAAACTGGTCCTGCGTGACATGCTGGAACGTCAACAGGAAGAAGAGGACGGCGCCGAAGGCGTGCAGATGATGACCTTGCATGCGTCCAAGGGCCTGGAATTCCCTTACGTGTTCATCATGGGCATGGAAGAGGAAATCCTCCCGCACCGCTCCAGCATCGAAGCCGACACCATCGAAGAAGAACGCCGCCTGGCCTACGTGGGCATTACCCGCGCGCGCCAGACCCTCGCGTTCACCTTCGCCGCCAAGCGCAAACAATACGGCGAGATCATCGACTGCGCGCCCAGCCGCTTCCTCGATGAGCTGCCGCCGGACGACCTGGCCTGGGAAGGCAACGACGACACACCGACCGAAGTCAAAGCCGTGCGGGGCAACAGCGCACTGGCTGATATACGCGCGATGTTAAAGCGCTAGAATTGACCACTTTTTTACTAGACCTTCGGCGCACAAAGCGCCAACAGAGGACAGCTTCATGGAAGCATTGCACCAGAAAATCCGCGAACAAGGCATTGTGCTTTCCGACCAGGTCCTGAAGGTCGACGCCTTCCTGAACCACCAGATCGACCCGGCCCTGATGAAGCTGATCGGCGACGAATTCGCCTCGCTGTTCAAGGATTCCGGCATCACCAAGATCGTCACCATCGAAGCGTCGGGCATCGCCCCGGCGATCATGACCGGTCTGAACCTCGGCGTCCCGGTGATCTTCGCCCGCAAGCAACAGTCCCTGACCCTGACTGAAAACCTGCTGTCGGCGACCGTTTACTCGTTCACCAAGAAGACCGAAAGCACCGTCGCCATCTCCCCGCGTCACCTGACCAGCAGCGACCGCGTGCTGATCATCGACGACTTCCTGGCCAACGGTAAGGCGTCCCAGGCGCTGATTTCGATCATCAAGCAGGCCGGCGCCACCGTCGCGGGCCTGGGCATCGTGATCGAGAAGTCGTTTCAGGGCGGCCGTGCGGAGCTTGATTCGCAGGGTTACCGCGTCGAGTCGCTGGCTCGCGTGAAGTCGCTGAAGGATGGCGTGGTGACTTTCATCGAATAACCCGGCTTCATCGCATTATCCCTGTGGGAGCGGGCTTGCTCCCACAGTTGGTTTTACGGTGAACACTATTGCGCGGTGGCCTTCAGGCCACTGAGCAACAACCGTTGAAACAGGTCTTCCTTCAGGCCTTCCGGATGGGTGAGCTGCATGCGCGCCAGATGCTCCGGATACAGCGAAGCCTCAGGCGCGTCCAGCGCTGCCTTGCCCAGCTCCAGAATCTCGGTCAGCTTGAACTTGCTCTTGAGCCAGTTCAGCGCCCGCAACAGATCCTTCTCGACCTCAGTGAAATCGCAGCCCAGCGGATACTCCGGAAACAGGTTCGGATGCCGCGCGGCAATCGCCTGCAAGCGTTGCGGCGTGTTGTCGGTAAAGCGCGGATCGAGTGGAAAATCCTTCGGCAGCTTGCCGACCTTCTGCGCCTGTTCGATCAGGCCCTGCTGGAAGCGTGAGTCGCTGATATTGAGCAACGCCTCGATCACCACTGCATCGGACTTGCCGCGCAGATCGGCGATGCCGTACTCGGTCACCACGATGTCGCGCAGGTGCCGTGGAATCGTGCAGTGGCCGTACTCCCAGACAATGTTCGAACTGACATCGCCGCCGGATTCGCGCCAGCTGCGCAGCAGCAGGATCGACCGCGCATCGTGCAACGCATGGCCCTGGGCGACGAAGTTGTACTGCCCGCCGACGCCGCTGAGCACCCGACCATCCTGTAGCTGATCGGACACCCCTGCCCCGAGCAGGGTCATGGTGAATGCGGTGTTGATGAATCGAGCATCAATGCGCTGCAGGCGCTTGAGCTCTTCCTGACCGTACAGCTCGTTGATGTAGCTGATGCGGGTCATGTTGAATTCAAGACGTTTGCTGTGGGGCAGTTCGCGCAATCGCTCATAGAAGCTGCGCGGTCCGAGGAAGAAACCGCCGTGCACTGAAATGCCGTCGGTTTGCGCGGCCTCGTCGAGGGTGCCGGCGTTGGCCTGTTCCTGAGTCTGCACGTCAGGGTAGACCTTGCGCCGGATGATCCCCGCGTCCGCCAGTACCAGCAGGCCGTTGACGAACATTTCGCTGCAACCGTAAAGGCCTTTGGCGAACGGCTCGATGCCGCCCTCGCGTTCGATCAGTTGCGCCCACTGGCTGAGATTCATATCGGCCAGCAACTCCCGGTAGCCGGTATTGTCGGCCTGACGCGCCAGCAACGCGGCGGTCAGCGCATCGCCCATCGAACCGATACCGATCTGCAACGTGCCGCCGTCGCGCACCAACGTACTGGCGTGCAGGCCGATGAAGTGATCCTGAAAGCCGACGGGCATGTTCGGCGTGGAAAACAGTGTGCTGCTGTCCTTTTCGTCGATCAGCAGGTCAAAGGTATCAATATCGACTTCGGCGTCGCCCGGCATGTACGGCAGCTCGGTGTGCACCTGCCCGACCAGCAGAATGGTCTCCCCCGCCGCCCGGCGTTTGGCGATCATCGGGAACAGGTCGAGGGTGATGTCCGGGTTGCAGCTCAGGCTCAGGCGATCCGGGTGTTCGCTGCTGCTGGCGAGCAACTGCGCCACCAGGTTCAGGCCGGCGGCGTTGATGTCACGGGCGGCGTGGCTGTAGTTGCTGCTGACGTAATCCTGCTGGGCCCGCGCGCTGTTGAGCAGACTGCCGGGCTGCATGAAAAATTGCTCGATACGGATGTTGGCCGGCAGGCTGTCGCGGCGCAGGTCAGCAAGAAACTCCAGCTCCGGGTAATCACCGAACACCCGCTCGACGAAGGGCTCGATGAAGCGCTTTTGCAAACCATCGCCCAGGGCAGGACGGCCGAGGCACAGGGCGGTGTAGATCGTCAGCTGCCGTTCAGGCAATCCGGCAACCCGCCGGTACAGCGCGTTGACGAAGGGATTGGGTTTGCCCAGCCCCAGCGGCAGGCCCATGTGGATGTGCGCCGGCAACCGTGCCAGTACGTCGTCCACTGCTTGTTCGATCGAACACAACTGCACCATCTGAAGCCTCCTGCCCGTTCCGTGAATAGGGGTACGACCGAGATTGCCGGTTGTTTGCTGCAATGAACAGCCTCGGGCCTGAATCGCAGGTACAAAAAAACCGTCCGAAGACGGTTTTTTTCGTCAGAAGCGCGCCTTACTTCAGGCCGGACATCTTCTGGATGGCGCCCTTCAGCTCATCATCCGAGCAGTCGGCGCAGGTGCCTTTCGGAGGCATGGAGTTGATACCGGTGATGGCCTTGGCCAGGATGCCGTCGAGGCCGCCCTGGTGATCGGCGCGCTCTTTCCATGCTGCGGCGTCACCGATTTTCGGTGCGCCCAGCAGGCCGGTGCCGTGGCAAGCGTTGCAATGTTTGGCAATCACTTCATCCGGCGTCTTGGCGCCGCCACCGCCGCCCGCCGAAGCAGCGACTTCCATCCCCTTGCACTCTTGCCCTTGAACACAGACCTGGCCGACGGGCTCGAGGCGTTTGGCAATGTCGTCATTCGTCGCAGCTTGAGCGCTGACAGCCCAGAGGGCCAGTACGGTTGCTGGTGCAGCCAGCATTTTCATAATTAGATTCACGCGTTCACCCTCAATGGTGGCTATTCACGCCTGCGGCCACGGTTCGCAGGCGGGCGCAAGTATAGCGGGTAGCCCGCCACACTGAAACAACCCCAAAGTTAAAGGGGTCTTGTTGCGCATCGGTCAAACAGTCCGGACACCTTTGCCGCAGTGGCCTGGCGTCTCTCGGTTTAAAAGTTCGCCGGCGTGGCTGCGCTGATTAGTCGCGCCGGCGCGTCGAACGGATTACGGAAACGATGCGGCTTGGTACTTTCAAAGTAGTAGCTGTCGCCGGCTTCGAGGATAAAAGTTTCAAGGCCCACCACCAGTTCCAGGCGCCCCTCCACCAGAATTCCGGTTTCTTCGCCTTCGTGGGTGAGCATTTCTTCGCCGGTGTCGGCGCCCGGTGGATAGATTTCGTTGAGAAACGCGATGGCCCGGCTCGGGTGTGCGCGGCCGACCAGTTTCATGGTCACGGCGCCGTCGGAAATGTCGATCAGCTCGTTGGCCTTGTAGACGATCTGGGTCGGTTTTTCCTGGAGGATTTCTTCGGAAAAGAACTCGACCATGGACATGGGAATCCCGCCCAGCACCTTCCTCAGCGAACTGATCGAAGGGCTGACACTGTTCTTTTCGATCATCGAAATGGTGCTGTTGGTGACGCCCGCGCGCTTGGCGAGTTCACGCTGGGAAAGCCCTTTGAGCTTGCGGATCGATTGCAGTCGTTCACCGACGTCCAAGGCTTGGGCCTCCTGAGTGTTGTAGAAATATTGAGCGTTATCATGGCGACAGCGTTCAGTATTTACAACACTTGTGCCCGGCCCGGGCTTCAACCCCCGGAATAGAGCCTTGGCACCCGGCGCAGGTTGCAGAAGATCTGGTACGCAATGGTATCCGCCCACTTCGCCACGTCGCTGGCGAGGATGTTCTTGCCCCACAGCTCGACGGTCGAACCCAGGCCGGCTTCCGGCACATCGGTCAGGTCGATGCACAGCATGTCCATCGACACGCGGCCCAGAATGCGGCTGCGCTTGCCAGCGACCAGCACCGGGGTGCCGGTCGGCGCCTGGCGCGGATAGCCGTCGGCGTAACCCATGGCGACCACGCCGATACGCATCGGTTTGTCAGTGATGAATTTGGCGCCATAGCCCACCGGTTCACCGGCAGGCAATTCACGTACGCTGATGACTTTCGACTCCAGCGTCATCACCGGTTGCAGGCGCTCGGCCACGGCGTTGGCTTCTTCGAAAGGGGTGGCACCGTAAAGCATGATGCCCGGACGCACCCAGTCGCTGTGAATCTGTGGCCAGCCCAGTACCGCCGGCGAGTTGCGCAGGCTGACTTCGGCTGCCAGGCCCTGACGTGCCGCTTCAAACACTGCAACCTGATCGGCGCTGCTCTGCTCGTGCAGCTCATCGGCACGGGCGAAGTGGCTCATCAGCACGACTTTCGCCACTTTGCCGCTGGCCAGCAGACGCTGGTAAGCCGCCGGGTAATCCTTGGGATGCAGGCCGACACGGTGCATGCCCGAATCGAGCTTCAGCCACACAGTGATCGGTTTGCTCAACGTCGTCTGTTCGATCGCTTCGAGCTGCCACAGCGAATGCACCACACACCAGAAATCGTGCTCGACGATCAGCGCCAGCTCATCGGCTTCGAAAAAACCTTCAAGCAACAGCACCGGCGCACGAATGCCAGCGGCACGCAGCTCCAGGGCTTCTTCGATACAGGCCACCGCGAAGCCATCCGCTTCAGCCTCCAGCGCCTGGGCACATCGCACTGCGCCGTGGCCGTAGGCATCGGCCTTGATCACCGCCAATGCCTTGGCACCGGTGACTTCGCGGGCGATACGGTAGTTGTGACGCAGGGCTTGAAGGTCGATCAGGGCACGGGCAGGACGCATGGCAGCAGACTTCTTGGCGGTCATGGAATAAAAACCGGCGCTGGCTGGCGGCGTGAACCGCCAACAGCACCGGGAGAGGGATCTTTACAACGTGTTACGGCAACGCGGCGACGATGGAGATCTCGACCAGGATGCTCGGCTTGGCCATCTTCGCTTCAACCGTGGCACGGGCCGGCGCGGCGCCTTTGGGCAGCCACTGATCCCACACCGAATTCATGCCGGCAAAGTGCGCCTCGATGTCGTTCAGATAGATCGTCGCCGACAGCAGATGCTGTTTGTCGGTGCCGGCCAGATCGAGCAGACGCTCGATGTTGGCGAGTACGTCGCGGGTCTGCTGTTCGACACCGGCGTTGAAGTCATCGCCGACCTGCCCGGACAGATACACCGTACCGTTGTGGCTGACGATCTGACTCATGCGCTCATTGGTGAGCTGGCGCTGGATTGCCATGCTTTGCGGACTCCTGGGTCTTGTTGCCATAACGGGAAATATCGAGGCCTTCGGCGCTGATCTGCGGCTTTTTCTTCGCCATCAGGTCAGCCAGCAAGCGACCGGAGCCACACGCCATGGTCCAGCCGAGGGTGCCGTGACCGGTGTTCAGGAACAGGTTCTTGAACGGGGTGGCGCCGACGATTGGCGTGCCATCCGGCGTGGTTGGACGCAGACCGGTCCAGAAACTCGCTTCGGCCAGATTGCCGCCCTGAGGATAAAGGTCGTTGACGATCATCTCCAGGGTTTCGCGCCGACGCGGGTTGAGCGACAGGTCAAAACCGGCGATCTCCGCCATGCCGCCAACGCGGATGCGGTTGTCGAAACGAGTGATCGCGACCTTGTAGGTCTCGTCGAGGATGGTCGAAGTCGGGGCCATGGCCGGGTTGGTGATCGGCACGGTCAGCGAGTAGCCCTTCAACGGATAGACCGGGGCCTTGATGCCCAGCGGCTTGAGCAGTTGCGGCGAGTAGCTGCCGAGGGCCAGCACGTAGCGGTCGGCGGTTTCCAGCTTGCCGTCGATCCACACGCCGTTGATGCGGTCACCGGCGAAGTCGAGGCGCTGGATGTCCTGGTTGAAACGGAATTCCACACCCAGGTTCACGGCCATTTCGGCGAGGCGGGTGGTGAAAATCTGGCAGTCGCCGGTCTGGTCGTTCGGCAGGCGCAGGGCACCGGCGAGGATGTCGGTGACGCTGGCCAGCGCCGGCTCGACGCGGGCAATGCCGGCGCGGTCGAGGACTTCGAACGGTACGCCGGACTCTTTCAGGACGGCGATGTCCTTGGCGGCGCCATCAAGCTGAGCCTGGGTGCGGAACAGCTGGGTGGTGCCCAGGCTGCGACCTTCGTAGGCGATGCCGGTTTCGGCGCGCAATTCGTCGAGGCAGTCGCGGCTGTACTCGGACAGACGCACCATGCGCTCCTTGTTCACCGCGTAACGGTTGGCGGTGCAGTTGCGCAGCATCTGCGCCATCCACAGGTACTGGTCGATGTCGGCGGTGGCCTTGATCGCCAGCGGCGCGTGGCGTTGCAGCAGCCATTTGATGGCCTTGAGCGGAACGCCCGGCGCGGCCCACGGCGAGGCGTAGCCCGGCGAGACCTGGCCGGCGTTGGCGAAACTGGTCTCCATGGCCGCGGCGGGCTGCCGGTCGACCACCACCACTTCAAACCCGGCACGGGCCAGATAGTAAGCACTGGCGGTACCGATGACGCCGCTACCCAAGACCATAACGCGCATTTTTGTATCCCTCTCGCGGCGTGCCGCGTACGTCTGTTGTCAGAGCAATGATGCGCGCAGTGTAAAAAAGATTCGCCAGTGCTTTTCACTGTATAAGCGCCTATATTTGGCGACAATTCTCGGCAAAAACCCTTTTCACGGAGGCGCATCCCCTATGCGTACCAACACTCAGACCAAACGTGAGCTGGACAAGATCGACCGCAACATCTTGCGGATCCTGCAGGCGGACGGGCGGATATCATTCACTGAACTGGGCGAAAAAGTCGGGCTCTCCACCACGCCCTGCACCGAGCGGGTGCGACGCCTGGAGCGTGAGGGGATCATCATGGGCTACAACGCCCGCCTGAATCCGCAGCACTTGAAGGGTAGTCTTCTGGTGTTCGTCGAGATCAGCCTCGACTACAAGTCCGGCGATACTTTCGAAGAGTTCCGACGCGCGGTGCTGAAATTGCCCCACGTACTGGAGTGCCACCTGGTGTCAGGGGATTTCGACTATCTGGTGAAGGCGCGGATTTCCGAGATGGCCTCGTACCGCAAGCTGCTGGGCGACATCCTGCTCAAGCTGCCGCACGTACGCGAATCCAAGAGCTACATCGTGATGGAAGAAGTGAAAGAGAGCCTGAGCCTGCCGATTCCGGACTGAACGCTCAGACCAGCACTTGCCGGTTCTCGGCCATGTACTCGAACACCTGCTTCTCGACCCGTGGGTGAATCAGCTCCACCGGCCGACGGCCGTTGGGGCACGGCAAGGTCTGGGTGGTGCCAAACAAGCGGCAGATCAGCGGCCGTTCGTCATACACCGTGCAGCCGTTCGGCCCCAGGTGCACACAGTTGAGTTCCTCCATGGCCGCGTCCTGCTCGGCGCGCGTCTTGCGCGGCAGGCGGGACATTTCCTCGGGCGAGGTGGTCACCGGCCCACAGCAGTCATGACAGCCCGGCACGCACTCGAACGTGGGAATCTGCTGACGCAGGGTGCGGATTTTCTGACTGTTGCAGCTCATTGCAGCGGTAACCGGAGCGAAATAGGCGGCAATTGTGCCGCAAAAGCCGTGATCCAGACACCACGGGCCGACCAATGTTGCCCGGCCTCGGGCCTGCGGCTTATGCTCCGTCAAATTTTCTCGACACCCGTTCAGGATGACGCCCATGAATGCCCGCGCCCAAGCCTTCGCGAGCCAACCCCACGTTGCCTCTTACTACGCCGCCAGCAGCCTGCCGCAGCCCGACCATCCGGTGCTGCAAGGCGAGCTGATCGCGGACGTGTGCGTGGTCGGCGGCGGTTTCTCCGGGCTGAACACCGCGCTGGAGCTGGCAGATCGCGGGCTGAGCGTCGTGCTGCTGGAAGCGCACCGGATTGGCTGGGGCGCCAGCGGCCGCAATGGTGGGCAATTGATTCGCGGGGTGGGTCACGGCCTCGATCAGTTCGCCAATGTGATCGGCGCCGACGGCGTGCGCCAGATGAAACTCATGGGCCTGGAAGCCGTGGAAATCGTCCGACAACGCGTCGAGCGTTTTCAGATCCCCTGCGACCTGACCTGGGGCTACTGCGACCTCGCCAACAAACCTTCCGACCTTGAAGGTTTTGCCGAAGACGCCGAAGAGCTGCGCAGCCTCGGTTACCGCTACGAAACCCGCCTGCTGCAAGCGAACGAAATGCACACTGTGGTCGGCTCCAGACGCTACGTCGGCGGCCTGATCGATATGGGTTCCGGGCATCTGCATCCATTGAACCTGGCACTCGGCGAAGCCGCCGCGGCGCAGCAACTGGGGGTGAAGCTGTTCGAACAATCGGCGGTCACCCGCATCGACTACGGCCCTGAAGTCCGGGTGTACACGGCGAAAGGCTCGGTGCGGGCGAAGACTCTGGTGCTCGGCTGCAACGCCTATCTCAACAATCTGAATCCGCAACTCAGCGGCAAGGTGCTGCCCGCCGGCAGCTATATCATCGCCACCGAACCGCTGAGCGAAGAACAGGCCCACGCCCTGCTGCCACAGAACATGGCGGTCTGCGACCAGCGGGTGGCGCTGGATTACTACCGCCTCTCGGCGGACCGTCGTCTGCTGTTCGGCGGCGCCTGCCATTACTCGGGTCGTGATCCGAAGGACATCGGCGCGTACATGCGGCCGAAGATGCTCGAAGTGTTCCCGCAACTGGCCTCGGCGAAGATCGAGTATCAGTGGGGCGGGATGATCGGCATCGGTGCCAACCGTCTGCCGCAGATTGGCCGGCTAAGCGATCAGCCGAACGTGTATTACGCCCAGGCCTATTCCGGTCACGGGGTGAATGCCACGCACCTGGCGGGCAAGTTGCTGGCCGAGGCCATCAGCGGCCAGCACAGCGGCGGTTTCGACCTGTTCGCCAAAGTGCCCCACATCACCTTCCCCGGTGGCAAGCATCTGCGCTCGCCGTTGCTGGCGTTGGGGATGTTGTGGCATCGCCTTAAAGAGTTGGTCTGATGATTTTGTAGCGTCCTTGAGGCCGCCATCGCTGGCAAGCCAGCTCCCACAAGGTCGGTGGTGGACACTGATTTTGTGAACACCACCACTACTGTGGGAGCGGGCTTGCTCGCGAAGGGGCCGAAACAGACGCTAAAGCGTTCAGATCCGCCAGAACGGCTTCAACCCCTCCTCCAGCGCCTGTTCGCGAGTCAGCCCGACATCCTTGAGCTGCTCCGCCGTCAGGCCCAGCAGCGCTTTGCGTGTGTGCAGACGATGCCAGAACAGGCCCCAGCGGTTCAGGCCGGACGGCGCGTTGCGCAGCATCTCGTTGCGCGCGTTGTCCTGTTGCCCTGCCTCCAGTTCCTGACTGTGTAACGTCAGCCGCACATCGCTCAAGCCGTTCATTTTTGTCGCTCCTGTTTACTTGGGTAGCCAGAGATTCCATGATGCGCGGGCCGACAAAAGCATTACAGATTCAACACATCTGTATTATTTCCATACAGATTTGCTGTCTCCAGGACTGAATTGTCGATTTACGCCGCATCTGTACTGGTTTTTCGAATCACCTGCATCGAGGCAGTGCCATGACCCTGTATGTGAACCTCGCCGAACTGCTCGGCACCCGCATCGAACAAGGCTTCTACCGTCCTGGTGATCGCCTGCCGTCGGTGCGCGCCTTGAGCGTAGAACACGGGGTCAGCCTGAGCACGGTGCAGCAGGCCTATCGAATGCTGGAAGACAGCGGCCTGGCCACGCCAAAGCCCAAATCCGGGTACTTCGTGCCGGTCGGCCGCGAGCTGCCGGAACTGCCAGCGGTCGGGCGCCCGGCCCAGCGCCCGGTGGAAATTTCCCAGTGGGATCAGGTGCTGGAACTGATTCGCACGGTGCCGCGCAAGGATGTGGTGCAACTCGGTCGCGGCATGCCGGACATTTCGTCACCGACGATGAAACCGCTGCTGCGCGGACTGGCCCGTATCAGTCGCCGCCAGGACATGCCCGGTCTGTATTACGACAACATCCACGGCTCCCTCGAACTGCGCGAACAGATCGCCCGGCTGATGCTCGATTCCGGCTGCCAGTTGAGCGCCAGCGACCTCGTCATCACCACCGGTTGCCATGAAGCGCTGTCCACCAGCATCCACGCGATCTGCGATCCGGGTGACATCGTCGCGGTGGAATCGCCAAGCTTCCACGGCGCCATGCAGACCCTCAAAGGGCTGGGCATGAAAGCCCTGGAAATCCCCACCGACCCGCTCACCGGCATCAGCCTCGAAGCGCTGGAACTGGCGCTGGAGCAATGGCCGATCAAGGTCATCCAGCTCACGCCCAACTGCAACAATCCGCTCGGTTACATCATGCCGGAGTCGCGCAAGCGGGCCTTGCTCAATCTGGCCCAGCGCTTCGACGTGGCGATCATCGAGGACGATGTATATGGCGAGCTGGCCTACACCTACCCGCGTCCGCGCACGATCAAAT
The DNA here is from genome assembly GCF_017491585.1 of Pseudomonas sp. 58(2021). Lineage (NCBI taxonomy): Bacteria > Pseudomonadati > Pseudomonadota > Gammaproteobacteria > Pseudomonadales > Pseudomonadaceae > Pseudomonas > Pseudomonas sp. 58(2021). The sequence continues at coordinate 239,189 of NZ_JAFGYZ010000007.1, read as the reverse complement.
CCTTCGACGAGGATGGCCGCGTGTTGCTGTGCAGCTCGTTCTCCAAGACCCTCGCGCCGGGGCTGCGCATCGGCTGGGTTGCGCCGGGTCGGTATCTCGAACGCGTGCTGCACATGAAATACATCAGCACCGGCTCCACCGCCCCACAGCCGCAGATCGCCATCGCCGAATTTCTCAAGGCAGGGCACTTCGAACCGCATTTGCGGCGGGTGCGCACGCAATACCAGCGCAATCGCGACGTGATGATCGACTGGGTGGCCCGTTATTTCCCGGCAGGCACCCGCGCCAGCCGTCCGCAAGGCAGCTTCATGCTCTGGGTCGAACTGCCGGAAGGTTTCGATACCCTGAAACTGAATCGTGCGCTGCACGATCAAGGCGTACAGATTGCCGTCGGCAGCATCTTTTCCGCCTCGGGCAAGTACCGCAATTGTCTGCGCATGAACTACGCGGCCAAACCGACACCGCTGATCGAAGACGCGGTGCGCAAGGTCGGTGCAACGGCAATCAGATTGCTGGCGGAAGCCGACTGACTTTTCACGAGCAAACAGCGTCCATATGCCCAACCCTGCCGCCAACCGGAACAATCCCACGTGAGCTTCAGACAGCCCCTACTCGCTCTGCTGGTACTCGCCTCGTTCCTTGGCGGTTGTGCGTCTATCGACGTACCGCGCGAATCGAGCCAGGCCTTGCCGGCGTCCGACTCCGCGTTCGGCCGCTCGATCCAGGCCCAGGCGGCTCCCTACAAGGGCCAGTCCGGCTTTCGCCTGCTGTCCAACAGCACCGAAGCCTTCACCGCCCGCGCCGAACTGATCCGCAACGCCCAAAGCAGCCTCGACCTGCAGTACTACATCGTCCATGACGGCATCAGCACGCGAATGCTGGTGGAAGAAGTGCTGAAGGCCGCCGACCGTGGCGTGCGGGTGCGGATCCTGCTGGACGACACCACCAGCGACGGTCTCGACCTGATCATCGCCACGCTGGCGGCGCATCCGAATATCCAGATCCGCCTGTTCAATCCATTGCACCTGGGCCGCAGCACCGGCGTGACCCGCGCCGCTGGCCGGCTGTTCAACCTGTCGCAGCAACACCGGCGGATGCACAACAAACTGTGGCTGGCGGACAACAGTGCCGCGATCGTCGGCGGACGCAATCTGGGTGACGAGTACTTCGATGCCGAGCCCAACCTGAACTTCACCGACATCGACATGCTCAGCGTCGGACCGGTCGCCGAACAGCTCGGACACAGTTTCGACCAGTACTGGAACAGCGCCCTGAGCAAACCGATCGACGAATTCCTCTCCAGCAAACCCTCGGCCAAAGACCTGCAGAACACCCGCACGCGCCTGGAAGAATCCCTCGAGGAAACCCGCAAACAAAATCACGCGCTCTATCAGCAGTTGATGACCTTCACCACCCACCCGCGCATGGACATCTGGCGCCGAGAGCTGATCTGGGCGTGGAACCAGGCGTTGTGGGATGGACCGAGCAAGGTGCTGGCGGACGGCGAGCCCGATCCGCAACTGCTGCTGACCACGCAACTGGCACCGGAACTGCGGGGTGTCAGCAAGGAACTGATGATGATTTCCGCCTACTTCGTACCGGGCCAGCCGGGGCTGGTTTACCTCACCGGCCGGGCCGATGCGGGCGTATCGGTGAGCCTGCTGACCAACTCGCTGGAAGCCACCGATGTGCCGGCAGTACACGGTGGTTATGCGCCGTATCGCAAGGCGTTGCTGGAACATGGCGTGAAACTGTTCGAGCTGCGGCGCCAGCCTGGGGATAACTTCGGCAGCGGCCCGCATCTGTTTTACAGCAAGTCGTTTCGCGGCTCGGATTCCAGCCTGCACAGCAAGGCGATGATCTTCGACGGAAAGAAAGCGTTCATCGGCTCGTTCAACTTCGACCCCCGCTCGGTGCTGTGGAACACCGAAGTCGGGGTGCTGGTGGACAGCCCCGAACTGGCAGCCCATGTGCGGGAACTGGCCCTGCAAGGCATGGCCCCGGCGCTGAGCTACGAAGCGAAACTGCAGGACGGGAAAGTGGTATGGGTCACCGAGGACAACGGCCAGATGCACACCTTGACCAAGGAGCCCGGCAGCTGGTGGCGGCGCGTCAATGCGTGGTTCAGCACCACGGTGGGGCTGGAGCGGATGCTGTAGCGATCCGCCCCGGTCGGATCCTCAGGCAGGCTCCGGCACCTTGCCGAACGCACCTTGCCGCAACAGCAGTATCACCAGCCCGAACGCCCCGGCCGCCATAAACCATGGCAGCGCGTGCCCGCTGATCCATTGACTGCCCGCCCCCGCCGCCAAAGGCCCGATCAGGCAACCGACACCCCAAAGTTGCGCGACATGCGCATTGGCGCGCACCAGCGCATCGTCACGGTAGCGCTCGCCGATCAGGATCAGCGACAAGGTGAACAAGCCACCGGCACTGGCGCCGAACAGCACCCACAGCGGCCAGATCAGCAAGGTGTCGATCAGCATCGGGATCGCCAGACTCGACAGCATCAGCACCACGGCGCAACCGGCGAACAAGGTCCGCCGAGACAGGTAGTCGGCCAATGCACCGATGGGCAATTGCAGCAGCGCATCGCCCACCACCACGGTGCTGACCATCGCCAGCGCCATTTCTGCCGTAAAGCCTTGTTGCAGGCAATACACCGGCAACAGGGTCAAAATCATCGCCTCGAACGCGGCGAACAGCGACACCGCCCAGGCAATTGCCGGCAGCTCGCGACTGAAGCCCCACAGATCACCGAAAGTCACACTACTGGCCTCGCTGCTCGGCGCCCCGCTGCGACCCAGCAGCAACAGCGGCGAGACAATCAGCAGGGCGACGCCGACCCAGAAGCCGTAATCATGCGCGGTGCCGAGTGCGCCCAGCAGCAACGGACCGGACAGTTGGCTAAGCGCATAACTGCTGCCATACAGCGCCACCAGCCGCCCACGCCACTGCTCGACCACCAGTTGGTTGATCCAGCTTTCGCCGAGGATGAAGACGATGGTCAGGATCACCCCGATCATCAACCGCAGCACCAGCCAGATCGGGTAGCTCGGTAGCAGTGCCAGCAGGCCGATGGACAATGCGCCGCCCCACAGGCACAGGCGCATCAGGTTCGCCGTGCCGAAACGCGCCGCCAGATGACTGGAAATCTTCGCCCCGAGCAACACGCCAATGGCCGGCATCGCGGCCATCACACCAATGGCGAACGAGCCGTAACCCCAGCCCTCCAGACGCAACGACACCAGCGGCATGCTGACACCGAGGGCCAGGCCAACACTCAAGACAGACGCCAACACGGCGAAATACGTCGCCCAACGCATGGTCCACGCTCCTGTGGATAATTTTTATGTGCACCACAAAACCAATGTGGGAGCGGGCTTGCTCGCGAATGCAGTCTGACAGTCGACATTATTGCTGACTGACACACCGCCTTCGCGAGCAAGCCCGCTCCCACAAGGGTCTCTGTTTCGTCAGGGAGCCTGGAGTGACCGGGCTCCCGTCAACGGCTTACAGCTTGATCCAGGTCGCCTTCAGCTCGGTGTATTTATCGAATGCATGCAGCGACTTGTCACGGCCGTTGCCCGACTGCTTGAAGCCGCCGAACGGCGCGGTCATGTCGCCGCCATCGTACTGGTTGACCCACACGCTGCCGGCACGCAGTGCCTTGGCGGTCAGGTGTGCCTTGGAGATGTCCTGAGTCCAGACCGCTGCCGCCAGGCCGTAAGGCGTGTCGTTGGCGATGTTGATCGCCTCTTCGGCGGTATCAAAAGCGATGACCGACAGCACCGGGCCGAAGATCTCTTCCTGGGCGATCTTCATCGCGTTGCTCACGCCGTCGAAAATCGTCGGCTCGACGTAGGTGCCACCGGTTTCCTGAAGAATGCGCTTGCCGCCAGCCACCAGTTTGGCGCCGTCGGTATGGCCCGACTCGATGTAGGACAGCACGGTGTTCATCTGTTGGGTATCGACCAGCGCGCCAACGTTGGTAGCCGGATCCAGCGGGTTGCCCGGTTTCCAGGCTTTCAGCGCCTCGATCACCATCGGCAGGAATTTGTCCTTGATCGAACGCTCGACCAGCAGACGCGAACCGGCAGTGCAGACTTCGCCCTGGTTGAAGGCGATGGCACTGGCGGCGGATTCGGCGGCGGCCTGCAGATCCGGCGCATCGGCAAACACGATGTTCGGGCTCTTGCCGCCAGCTTCCAGCCAGACGCGTTTCATGTTCGATTCGCCGGAATAGATCATCAGTTGCTTGGCAATTTTGGTCGAACCGGTGAACACCAGGGTGTCGACATCATTATGCAGAGCGAGCGCCTTGCCGACGGTGTGACCGTAGCCCGGCAGCACGTTCAGCACGCCTTTCGGAATACCGGCCTCGACCGCCAGTTCGGCGATGCGAATGGCGGTCAGCGGGGATTTTTCCGACGGTTTGAGGATCACCGAGTTACCGGTCGACAGGGCCGGACCGAGCTTCCAGCAGGCCATCATCAGCGGGAAGTTCCACGGCACGATGGCGCCGACCACACCCACTGGCTCGCGGGTTACCAGTCCCAGCTGGTCGTGCGGCGTAGCGGCGACTTCGTCGTAGATCTTGTCGATCGCTTCACCGCTCCAGCTCAACGCCTGCGCGGCGCCCGGCACGTCGATGTACAGCGAATCGCTGATCGGCTTGCCCATGTCGAGGGTTTCGAGCAGGGCCAGTTCTTCGGCGTGCTGTTTGAGCAGGCCGGCGAAACGGATCATGGTGGCTTTGCGCTTGGTCGGTGCCAGGCGCGACCAGACGCCGGAATTGAAGGTGGCGCGGGCGTTTTCCACGGCGCGCTGGGCATCGGCGGCGTCACAGCTGGCAATCTTGCCCAGCAGACGGCCATCGACCGGGCTGATGCACTCGAAGGTCTCGCCGGAGACGGCATCGGTGTACTCGCCGTTGAGGTAGGCGCGGCCTTCGATCTTCAGGTCGCGGGCGCGTTGTTCCCAGTCGGCACGAGTCAGGGTGGTCATTCGAGTGTCCTCCTCTTGTTCAATACGAGCGCCGCGATCGTCGCGGTCGTCCTCAGGAATACTGCCCGGCCAGCCTGCTTTTCGGCCCAAGGCATCCGCCACCCTAAACCAGCGGCCGGGGTTGTTTCAATATATTTGACATAAGCTCCTTATACGGCCTTGCGGCGTTCAATTTAATCAACATAGACTTTGGCCCTTTCAAGCCACCGCGCCGTCATCACGGGAGAAAACAACAATGAACATCCAGAACGTCGTCGACATCAGCCTGACCATGGACCAGGCCGAGCGCTACCGTCCGGACCCGGCCAAAGTATTGAAGGGCGATCCCGAGCAGGCGGTGTTCAATCAGTACGACAGCCCTTGCGGGCAAATGGGTGTCGGCGTGTGGGAAGGTGCGGTTGGGCAGTGGACGGTGAATTACACCGAACATGAATACTGCGAAATCCTCCAGGGCGTTTCAGTGCTGCGAGACAGCGAAGGCAACGCCAAGACCCTGCGTGTCGGTGACCGCTTCGTGATTCCCGCCGGTTTCCGTGGCACCTGGGAAGTGCTGGAAGCGTGCCGCAAGGTCTATGTGATCTTCGAACAGAAGGCCTGAGGCTTTTCGCCAGACAACAAAAAAGGCCCGTATCGTGAGATACGGGCCTTTTTCGTAAGTCGGGAAAAATCAATTACTTGATTTTGCCTTCCTTGTAGATCACGTGCTTGCGAACAACCGGATCATATTTCTTGATCTCGATTTTGTCCGGGGTAGTACGCTTGTTCTTGTCGGTAGTGTAGAAGTGACCAGTACCGGCGCTCGAGATCAAACGAATCAATTCACGCATGATTAGCTCCCTTAAACCTTGCCGTCGCGACGCAGCTCGGCCAGCACAACGCTGATGCCACGCTTGTCGATGATACGCATGCCTTTGGCGGAAACGCGCAGGCGTACGAAACGTTTCTCTTCTTCAACCCAGAAGCGGTGATGCTGCAGGTTCGGCAGGAAACGACGACGGGTTTTGTTGTTTGCGTGGGAAATGTTATTCCCGGTTACCGGACCCTTACCGGTAACTTGACATACTCTAGACATGCCTCAGCCCTCTAAAACCACATGCCCAACCCGGCATGGGTTGGCCGCTTAATCTCTAGTCATTGTGGCGCCAGGCGCCGCGATTCTTTAGAGGTCTTACCGGCTACACCTACAAGCGAAGGAACCGGGCCCCTAGAAAAGAGCGCTGCTTTATACCAGAAAGACCACGGAGCAACAACTTTCCGTGTGCAATGAATAGCTAAAAAGCCGCTTTTTCCGCCTGCAAGCGCCTTGGGTAAAGGCTGCCGGCAATTTTTACCATTCGTCGAAGAAAATCGATCATACCCGCATTCGGGATTTTTCCTGCCGCCATTTCCGACAATTCCCCGGCCACAAGGACTCGAAAATGCAAAAAGGGGATAGTCATTTGCAATTGCGACCACTAGGGTAGGCCTTTTCCAGACTGCACTTGCAGATGGGCCTTCGATCTGTAAAGGAAGCCGACCATGCGCCTCGCTGCCCTCCCCCTGCTGCTCGCCCCGCTATTGCTGAGCCCCCTGGTCCATGCCGCCGCCCTGAGCGTCTGCACCGAGGCCAGCCCTGAAGGGTTCGACGTGGTGCAATACAACTCGCTGACCACCACCAACGCCTCGGCCGACGTACTGATGAATCGCCTGGTGGACTTCGACACCGCCAGCGGCAAGGTGGTCCCGAGCCTGGCCGACAGCTGGGAAGTCAGCACCGACGGCCTGAGCTATGTCTTCAAATTGCACCCGCAGGTGAAATTTCATACGACCGACTACTTCAAGCCAACCCGCGAGTTGACCGCCGAAGACGTCAAGTTCAGCTTCGACCGCATGCTCGACCCGGCCAACCCGTGGCACAAGGTCGCCCAGAGTGGCTTCCCGCATGCCCAGTCGATGCAGCTGCCGAGCCTGATCAAGAAGATCGACGCACTGGACCCGCTGACCGTGCGCTTCACCCTCGATCACCCGGACTCGACGTTCCTGGCGACCCTGAGCATGGGCTTCGCCTCGATCTACTCCGCGGAATACGCCGACAAACTGCTGAAGGCCGGCTCGACCGACAAGCTCAACAGCCAGCCGGTCGGCACCGGCCCGTTCGTCTTCACCCGATTCCAGAAAGACGCGTCGATCCGCTACAAGGCCAACCCGGATTACTTCCGCGGCAAGCCTGCGGTGGACCCGCTGATCTTCGCCATCACGCCGGACGCCAACGTGCGCCTGCAAAAACTGCGGCGTAACGAGTGCCAGATTGCCCTGTCGCCAAAACCGCTGGACGTACAGGCCGCGAAGCAGGAACCGACGCTCAAAGTCGAAAAGACTGACGCGTTCATGACCGCATTCGTCGGCATCAACAGCCAGCATCCGCCGCTGGACAAACCGGAAGTGCGTCAGGCGATCAACCTCGCCTTCGACAAGGCCAACTACCTGAAGGCTGTGTTCGAAGACACCGCCGAGCCCGCCAACGGCCCGTATCCGCCGAACACCTGGAGCTACGCGAAGAATCTGCCGGGTTACCCGCACGACGTGGCAAAAGCCAAGGCACTGCTGGCCAAGGCCGGCCTGAAGGACGGTTTCCAGACCACCATCTGGACACGTCCGTCCGGCAGCCTGCTCAACCCCAACCCGAGCCTCGGTGCGCAATTGCTGCAGTCGGATCTGGCGGAGATCGGCATTCAGGCGGAAATCCGCGTGATCGAATGGGGCGAATTGATCCGTCGTGCCAAGGCGGGCGAGCATGACCTGCTGTTCATGGGCTGGGCCGGCGACAACGGCGACCCGGATAACTTCCTCACGCCGCAGTTTTCCTGCGCAGCGGTGAAATCCGGCACCAACTTCGCCCGCTACTGCAATGCCGACCTGGACAAGCTGATCAGCGCCGGCAAGACCACCAGCGAACAAGGTGTGCGCACCAAGCTGTATGAGCAGGCGCAGGCGCAGATCCAGCAGCAGGCGCTGTGGCTGCCGCTGGCGCATCCGACGGCGTATGCACTGACGCGCAAAGACGTGCAGGGTTACTCGGTCTCCCCGTTCGGGCGGCAGGACTATTCCAAGGTCACCCTCAAATAACCCGCCACAACACAAAACCTGTGGGAGCGGGCTTGCTCCCACAGGGGTTAGCGTTTGTACTTGGAAGCTACATCCAGCCACACTCCGCCATCGACAACGGCTCCCCATCGCCAACGATGAAGTGATCGAGCACCCGCACGTCAACCAACTCCAAAGCCTTCTGCAAGCGCTTGGTCAATAATCGATCAGCCTGACTCGGATCGCTGTTGCCCGACGGATGGTTGTGGCACAGGATCACGGCGGCCGCGTTATTGGCCAACGAGCGCTTCACCACTTCTCGGGGATGTACCGCGGTGTTGTCGATCGAGCCGCGAAACAGGGTCTCGAAGGTCAGCACCTGATGTTTGGAGTCGAGAAACAGGCAGCCGAACACCTCGTGCGGCTCATGGCGCAGCATGGCCTTGAGGTAATCGCGGACCACCTGCGGATTCTCCAGCGCCGTTTTCTGCCGCATGCGCTCGGCCAAATGTCGCCGCCCCATCTCCAGCACGGCCTGCAGTTGGGCGAACTTCGCCGGCCCCAGACCCAATTGCTCGCTGAACGCCCCGAGATCAGCCTCCAGCAACGCACGCAGGCTGCCGAACTGATTCAACAAGTGTCGCGCCAGATCCACCGCGCTTTTACCGGATACGCCGGTCCGCAGAAAAATCGCCAGCAATTCGGCATCGGAAAGACTTCCCGAGCCCTGTTCAAGCAGCTTCTCCCGCGGCCTTTCCGCCGCCGGCCAATCGCGAATACTCATACACCTTCCTTGTCTGTGGGCGCCGCTGTTCCGTAGCGGTCGCTGTGATATCGTAGCCCATCTTTTTTGCGGGCGAATTCACCCTGGGGAGGGGGTTTCGCCACGTATGTCACCAACGAAATGAAAGGCAGACCTATGCAGCGGCTGTATCGGAAACGCATCGTTCTGGGCGTCGGCGGCGGCATTGCTGCCTACAAGAGCGCCGATCTCGTGCGCCGCCTGATCGATCAGGGCGCCGAAGTGCGCGTGGTCATGACCCGTGGCGGCAGCGAATTCATCACCCCGCTGACCATGCAGGCGCTGTCCGGCCACCCGGTTCACCTGGACTTGCTCGACCCGGCCGCCGAAGCGGCGATGGGCCACATCGAACTGGCCAAATGGGCCGATCTGGTGCTGATCGCCCCGGCCACCGCCGACCTGCTGGCCCGCCTGGCCCAAGGTATCGCCAACGACCTGCTGACCACGCTGGTGCTGGCCACCGACGCCATCGTCGCTGTCGCTCCGGCCATGAACCAGGCCATGTGGCGCGATCCGGCGACCCAGGCCAATCTGCAACTCCTTGAAAGCCGTGGCCTGAAAACCTTCGGCCCGGCCTCGGGCAGCCAGGCCTGCGGCGACGTCGGCATGGGCCGCATGATGGAAGCCACCGATCTGGCCCAGCTCGCGGCGGACTGCTTCCAGCGTCAGGCGCTGACCGGCAAGCACGTGGTCATCACCGCCGGCCCGACCCAGGAAAACATCGACCCGGTGCGCTACATCACCAACCACAGCTCCGGCAAAATGGGCTTCGCCCTGGCTGAAGCGGCGGTGGAAGCCGGCGCCCGCGTCACGCTGATCAGCGGCCCGGTGCATTTGCCGACGCCGGATCGCGTCACCCGCATCGACGTGGTCAGCGCCCGCGACATGCTCGCCGCGTGTGAAGCCGCGATCCCTTGCGACATCTTCATCGCCTCGGCGGCGGTGGCGGACTACCGTCCGGAAGTCGTCGCCCCGCAAAAATTGAAGAAAGACCCTACGAGCGGCGACGGCTTCGTCCTGCAAATGGTGCGTAACCCGGACATCCTGGCCACCATCGCGACCCGTCCCGACCGTCCGTTCAGTGTCGGTTTCGCCGCCGAGACCGAACACCTGCTCGACTACGCAGCGCGCAAGCTGAAGGACAAGAATCTCGATCTGATCGTCGCCAACGACGTCGCCAACCCGAGCATCGGTTTCAACAGCGAAGAAAACGCCTGCAGCGTCATCGACCGTGCGCTGCACGCCACGGTTTTCGCCCAGACCAGCAAGAGCAAGATCGCTCGCCAACTGGTCACTTTTATCGCCGAACGTCTGAACCAGGTTTAATTTACATGCACGCTTTGCAAGCCAAGATCCTCGACCCACGCATCGGTACCGAATTCCCGCTGCCGCAATACGCCACGCCAGGCTCCGCCGGCCTCGACCTGCGCGCCATGCTGCAAGAGGACATCGTCATCAAGCCGGGTGAAACCGTGCTGATCCCGACCGGTCTGTCGGTCTACATCGGCGACCCGAACCTCGCCGCGCTGATCCTGCCGCGCTCGGGCATGGGCCATAAGCACGGCATCGTGCTGGGCAATCTGGTCGGCCTGATCGACTCCGACTACCAGGGCCCGCTGATGGTCTCCTGCTGGAACCGTGGCCAGACCGAGTTCACCATGCCGGTGGGCGAGCGTCTGGCGCAGCTGGTGCTGGTGCCCGTAGTGCAGGCGCATTTCGAAATGGTCGAAGAGTTCGTCGAGACCGAGCGCGGCGCTGGCGGCTTCGGCCATTCCGGCACCAAGTGATTTGTCTTGTGGCGTGGGAGCCTGCTCCTTCGCCATAAAAATACGCAGATTCATCTGCAAGCTTTACTGCTGAAAATCAAGGCATTGGCAGGCCAAAGCCACGCCGCACAAGGCGTCATGGCCCTTTCACACCACGAACTCTCTGTGAAAACCGCCGTCATATCCTTCAGTTTGAGCTTGCCGTCGAATGAGTCGTCGGTGTGTCCAGCCACTTTCGAGATGGAGCATTTTCGCAGATGAGCACCCCCGCCCAAGTCGCCCCGAAGCTTCCCGACAGCATCTTCCGCGCCTATGACATTCGCGGCACCGTGCCGGAATTCCTCAATGGCGAAACAGCCTACTGGATTGGCCGCGCCATCGGCTCCCAGAGCCTGGCCCAGGGCGAACCGAACGTGTCCGTCGGTCGTGACGGCCGTCTGTCCGGCCCGGAACTGGTTGCCGAACTGATCCGCGGCATCGCCGAAAGCGGCTGCCATGTCAGCGACGTCGGCCTGGTGCCGACGCCTGCGCTGTACTACGCCGCCAACGTGCTGGCCGGCAAATCCGGCGTGATGCTCACCGGCAGCCACAACCCGTCGAACTACAACGGCTTCAAGATCGTGATCGCCGGCGATACCCTCGCCAACGAACAGATCCAGGTCCTGCATGAACGTATCAAGACCGGCAACCTGAGCAGCGGCCAGGGCAGCGTAACCCAGGTCGAGATCCTCGACCGCTACACCACCGAAATCGTCCAGGACATCAAACTGGCCCGGCGCCTGAAAGTCGTGGTCGATTGCGGCAACGGCGCGGCCGGCGTGATCGCCCCGCAACTGATCGAAGCACTGAACTGCGAAGTCATCCCGCTGTTCTGCGAAGTCGACGGCAACTTCCCGAACCACCACCCGGACCCGGGCAAGCCTGAAAACCTTGTCGACCTGATCGCCAAGGTCAAGGAAACCAAGGCTGACATCGGCCTGGCCTTCGACGGCGACGGCGACCGCGTCGGCGTGGTGACCAACACCGGTACCATCGTCTTCCCGGATCGCCTGCTGATGCTGTTCGCCCGTGACGTGGTGGCGCGCAACCCGGACGCGGAGATCATCTTCGACGTCAAATGCACCCGTCGCCTAATCCCGCTGATCAAGGAATATGGCGGTCGGCCGCTAATGTGGAAGACCGGTCACTCGTTGATCAAAAAGAAAATGAAACAGTCCGGCGCACTGTTGGCCGGCGAAATGAGCGGGCACATTTTCTTCAAGGAACGCTGGTTCGGTTTTGACGACGGCATTTACAGCGCCGCACGGCTGCTGGAAATCCTCAGCAAGGAAAAATCTTCGGCCGAGGAGCTGTTCGCGACCTTCCCGAACGATATTTCCACGCCGGAAATCAATATCCATGTGACCGAAGAGAGCAAATTCAGCATCATTGATGCACTGCACGATGCGCAGTGGGGCCCAGGCGCCGACCTGACCACCATTGACGGCGTGCGGGTCGATTACGCCAAAGGCTGGGGCCTGGTGCGCGCCTCCAACACCACACCGGTGCTGGTGCTGCGCTTCGAGGCCGATGACGAGGCTGAATTGCAGCGCATCAAGGCTGTGTTCCATGCCCAACTGAAACGCGTTGCACCTGATCTCCAACTACCGTTCTGATTTCTGATTCACCCGGAGCCCTGAATGACCCTCGAACGCGAAGCCGCCGCCCACACCGCCCAGGTCCTGTCCGAAGCGCTGCCTTACATCCGACGTTATGTCGGCAAGACCCTGGTGATCAAATACGGCGGCAACGCGATGGAAAGCGAGGAGCTGAAAACCGGCTTCGCCCGCGACATCGTGCTGATGAAGGCCGTCGGTATCAACCCGGTGGTCGTGCACGGCGGTGGCCCGCAGATCGGTGATCTGCTCAAGCGCCTGTCGATCGAAAGCCACTTCGTCGACGGCATGCGCGTGACCGACGCCGCCACCATGGACGTGGTGGAAATGGTCCTCGGTGGTCAGGTGAACAAAAGCATCGTCAATCTGATCAACCGCCACGGCGGCAGCGCCATCGGCCTGACCGGTAAAGACGCCGGGCTGATTCGGGCGAAGAAGCTCACTGTCACCCGTCAAACGCCGGAGATGACCCAGCCGGAAATCATCGACATCGGCCAGGTGGGCGAAGTGGTCGGGATCAACACCGAACTGCTGAACCTGCTGGTCAAAGGCAACTTCATCCCGGTGATCGCGCCGATCGGCGTGGGTGAAAATGGCGAGTCGTACAACATCAACGCGGACCTGGTGGCCGGCAAGGTTGCTGAAGCGCTGAAAGCCGAAAAGCTGATGCTGCTGACCAACATCGCCGGTCTGATGGACAAGTCGGGCACCGTACTGACCGGCCTGAGCACCCAGCAGGTCGACGACCTGATCGCCGACGGCACCATCTACGGCGGCATGCTGCCGAAGATCCGCTGTGCACTGGAAGCGGTTCAGGGTGGTGTCGGCAGCTCGCTGATCATCGACGGCCGTGTACCGAACGCGATCCTGCTGGAAATCTTCACCGACACCGGTGTGGGTACGCTGATCAGTAATCGCAAGCGCCCATAAGCGCTCGCGCAAACAAAAAGACCCCGCTCAGCCTGGCTGAGCGGGGTCTTTTTTTGCCCTGAAGACGCGATCAGACGCCGAACTGGGCGCGATAGGCTTCAACGGCTGGCAGGTGCTGCTTGAGCTGCGGATCGTCAGCCAGGAATTCCAGCACCTGGTTCAGCGACACGATGCTGATGACCGGGATACCGAAATCACGCTCGACTTCCTGGATTGCCGACAACTCGCCGTTGCCGCGCTCCTGACGGTTCAGGGCGATCAGCACCCCGGCAGCCTTGGCGCCGTCCTGGGAAGCGATGATCTGCATCACTTCACGGATCGCGGTGCCGGCGGTGATCACGTCGTCGATGATCAGCACGTCGCCGGTCAGCGGTGCGCCGACCAGGCTGCCACCTTCGCCGTGGGCCTTGGCTTCCTTGCGGTTGAAGCACCATGGCAAGTCACGGTTGTGGTGCTCGGCCAGCGCCACGGCAGTGGTTGCTGCCAGCGGAATGCCTTTGTAGGCCGGGCCGAACAGTACGTCGAAAGAAATGCCGCTTTCGGCGATGGCTGCCGCGTAGAAACGCCCCAGCTGCGCCAGGGCCGAGCCCGTGTTGAACAGGCCGGCATTGAAGAAGTAAGGACTGGTGCGCCCGGACTTCAGGGTGAACTCACCGAAGCGCAAAACGCCGCGATCGATGGCAAAACGAATGAAATCGCGCTGATACGCTTGCATGAAAAAAACCCCAAATACCACGGATTTAGCTAATTAGCTTGACGCCGTGTATCATACACGCACGCGATTTTTGGGGCCATTTATGCGGATCATCAGTGTGAACGTCAATGGTATTCAGGCTGCAGTCGAGCGTGGTTTGCTCAGTTGGCTGCAGGCACAGAATGCCGACGTCATCTGCCTGCAGGACACCCGTGCCTCCGCCTTTGAACTGGATGACCCAGCCTTCCAACTGGATGGCTACTTCCTTTATGCCTGCGATGCTGAAGTCCCTGCCCAAGGCGGCGTGGCTTTGTATTCGCGGTTGCAACCGAAGGCTGTCATCAGCGGTCTCGGTTTCGAGACGGCCGACCGCTACGGGCGCTACCTGCAAGCAGATTTCGACAAAGTCAGTATTGCCACCTTGCTGCTTCCTTCGGGGATGAACGGCGATGAGGACTTGAACCAGAAGTTCAAGCTCATGGACGACTTCGGCAAGTACCTGGACAAACAGCGGCGCAAACGTCGCGAGTACATTTATTGTGGCTCGCTGTACGTCGCGCAGCAGAAGCTCGACATCAAGAACTGGCGCGACAGCCAGCAATCCCCGGGCTTCCTGGCGCCGGAACGCGCCTGGATGGACGAGATTGTCGGCAACATGGGCTACGTAGACGCCCTGCGCGAAGTCAGCCGCGAAGGCGACCAGTACAGCTGGTGGCCGGACAACGAACAGGCCGAGATGCTGAATCTGGGCTGGCGCTTCGACTACCAGATCCTGACCCCGGGCCTGCGGCGCTTCGTGCGCAGCGCACGCCTGCCACGTCAGCCACGGTTCTCGCAGCACGCGCCGCTGATCGTGGACTACGACTGGACGCTGACTATCTAAGCGGCCTTTCGCAGACACAAAAAAACCGACATCACTGTCGGTTTTTTTGTGGGCGATCGTTCATTATTTGATCAACCGCCAAGTGAACGGATAGCGATACGGGAAACCTTCGTTGGCCTTCACCCCACCGATGATCGTCAGCACCAGCGCTGCAATGGCCAGCAGGCCGAACAGCACGAATCCGATAATCAGCAGCATCAGCACAAAACAGATCATCGAAGCGATCGCCACGGTGATCTGGAAATTCAGTGCTTCTTTACCCTGGGCGTCGATGAAAGGATCAGTCTCGCGCTTCATCTGCCACAGGATCAACGGCCCGATCAGCGTACCGAACGGAATCCAGATCCCCAGCAAGGCGGACAAGTGACAAAACATCGCCCATTGGCGAACCTCCTGGCTCGGCTTGGGTAGCAGCTCTTGCTCATCACTCATCGCGTCCTCCTTGCGGGTTGCGAACCTGCTCAGTCGGCCAGTGCAGCCTGTTGCAGTTCGAAGATCTCATTCATGCCTTTCTTGGCCAGTTCCAGCATCGCGGTCAGCTCTTCAGGCTGGAATGGCGCGCCTTCGGCGGTGCCCTGCACTTCGATGAAGCCGCCGGTGCTGGTCATCACTACGTTCAGGTCAGTCTCTGCGGCGGAGTCTTCAAGATAGTCCAGATCCAGCACCGGCTCGCCCTGGTACATGCCCACGGAAACGGCACCGATCATTTGCTTGAGCGGGTCGCCGCCCTTCAGGCCGCCGCGCTTCTTGATCACTTTCAGGGCATCGACCAGCGCAACCATGGCGCCGGTGATCGACGCGGTGCGGGTACCGCCGTCGGCCTGGATCACGTCGCAGTCGACGTACAGGGTGACGTCGCCCAGCTTGGACATGTCCAGCGCAGCGCGCAGGGAACGGCCGATCAGGCGCTGGATCTCCAGGGTACGGCCACCCTGCTTGCCACGGCTCGCTTCACGCTGGTTACGCTCGCCGGTGGCACGGGGCAGCATGCCGTATTCGGCGGTCAGCCAACCCTGGCCCTGACCTTTGAGGAAACGCGGTACGCCGTTTTCGACGCTGACGGTGCAGATGACTTTGGTATCACCGAATTCGACCAGTACCGATCCCTCGGCGTGTTTGGTGTAGTTGCGGGTAATGCGGATCGAGCGGAGCTGATCGGCAGCGCGACCACTTGGACGTTTCATAGGAGATACCTGTACTGGGGACGGAAAACTGCGGAGCATTATAGAGCCGCGCACCGCGCCTGGGCACTCGTTAAAAAATCCGGCCGACGACCGAAAGCCCTGAAACGCGCTTTGCCGACGGCCTGCAGCCCTTTGTCACACCGTGTGTTTGGGCGCATCCGCCGCACTGCGCTACAATCCTGCGCCTTTGCTGCCAGTCGGCTTAAATTCATTGATATCGAGCTGCGGAGCTTCAATTCGCGCCGATCTGTATCGCGAGGTCACCGCCATGGTGCACAGCATGACCGCCTTCGCCCGCGTCGAGAAAGCCGGCGTTCAGGGCACCCTGAGCTGGGAACTGCGCTCGGTCAACAGCCGCTACCTGGAGCCCCACCTGCGCCTGCCGGAGTCGTTTCGCGACCTCGAAGGCGCTGTCCGCGAAGCCCTGCGTCAGGGCCTGTCGCGCGGCAAACTGGAATGCACCCTGCGCTTCACCGAGGAAAGTACCGGCAAGCCACTGCAAGTGGATCGCGAACGCGCCGCGCAGCTGGTCGCCGCTGCCGAAACCGTCGCCGGCCTGATCAAGAATCCGGCCGCGCTGAACCCGCTGGAAGTGCTGGCCTGGCCCGGCGTGCTGGTGGCCGATGCGAGCGATCCACAAGCCCTTAACGCCGAAGCGCTGGAGCTGTTCAATCAAGGCCTGAAGGAGCTGAAGGCCGGCCGCGAGCGCGAAGGCGCGGAGCTGGCACGCCTGATCAACGATCGCCTGACCTCCATCGAGGAAGACGTGGTGACGCTGCGCGAACTGGTTCCGCAGATGCTCGCCACCCAGCGCCAGAAGGTCCTCGACCGCTTCGCCGACATGAAGGCCGAGATGGACCCGCAGCGCCTGGAACAGGAAATGGTGATGCTCGCGCAAAAGAGCGACGTGGCCGAAGAACTGGATCGCCTGAGCACTCACATCATCGAAGTTCGCCGGGTCCTGAAGTCCGGCGGTGCCGCCGGTCGGCGCCTGGACTTCCTGATGCAGGAACTCAACCGCGAAGCCAACACACTGGGCTCCAAGGCCTTCGACCCGCGCAGCACCCAGGCGGCGGTCAACCTCAAGGTGTTGATCGAGCAGATGCGCGAACAAGTGCAGAATATTGAGTAAGGCAACAGACATGACCCACAGCACCGGCACCCTGTACATCATTTCCGCCCCTTCGGGCGCGGGCAAGAGCAGTCTGGTCAAGGCCCTGACAGACACCAACCCGGACATTCGCGTCTCGATTTCCCACACTACCCGTGCCATGCGCCCGGGCGAGGTGGACGGAGTGAACTACCACTTCGTAAGCCGCGAAGAGTTCGTGAAGATGGGCGAGCACGGCGATTTCCTTGAACGCGCGGAAGTCTTCGGCAACTTTTACGGCACCTCGCAAAGTCGTCTGCAGCAGACCCTGGACGAAGGTCACGACCTGATTCTGGAAATCGACTGGCAAGGCGCCGAGCAAGTGCGCAAGCTGATGCCCCAGGCACGCTCGATCTTCATTCTGCCGCCATCGCTTCAAGCCCTGCACCAGCGCCTGACCAACCGTGGCCAGGACAGCGACGAAATCATCGACGGCCGGATGCGCGAAGCCGTCAGCGAGATGAGCCACTACGTTGAGTACGATTACCTGATCATCAACGACGATTTCGCCCACGCACTGGATGATCTGAAAGCGATTTTTCGCGCCAATCAGCTGCAACAGAAACGCCAACAAGTGCGTTTCGGCAGATTGCTGGCTGAATTGCTGGGCTGAAACAGCACTTCCCAAAACCGCTGCAAGGGCTTTACATTGGTGCTTGCGGCGCGTTGAAGAGCCTGGTCAAAAAATCAGCGCTTCCCTAATCGCTGGTGATTTTTTAAACTGTTGAGTCCGCTCGCCCAACCGGGCAGCGCGCATATTGCATTCGCTCCGAGGAATACCATGGCCCGCGTAACCGTTGAAGACTGCCTAGAACACGTGGAAAACCGCTTTGAGCTGGTCATGCTCTCTACCAAGCGTGCCCGTCAACTGGCCACCGGCGGCAAAGAGCCCCTGGTTCAGTGGGAAAACGACAAACCGACCGTAGTTGCGCTGCGTGAAATCGCTGAAGGCCTGATGAGCTACGAGTTCATCGCCGAGCAGGAAATCGTCCACGAAGACCCGGTCTTCGCTGCGTTCGAGGACGAGTCCAACGAGGCCGTCTAAGCCTATGCCTGGTCGACGTAGCACGGCGCGGGATCACAGCTTGCGGCAGGAGACATCATGCCGAGCATAGACGCCCTCGCCGATCGCTTATCGACCTACCTCGGCAACGACCAGGTCAACCTGGTCCGCCGAGCGTATTTCTACGCCGAACAAGCCCACGACGGCCAACGCCGCCGTAGCGGCGAGGCGTACGTCACGCATCCTCTTGCCGTGGCGAATATTCTTGCCGACATGCACATGGACCATCAGAGCCTGATGGCCGCGATGCTGCATGACGTGATCGAAGACACCGGTATCGCCAAGGAAGCGCTGCAAGCGCAGTTCGGTGAAACCGTGGCCGAACTGGTCGACGGGGTCAGCAAACTGACCCAGATGAATTTCGAGACCAAGGCCGAAGCCCAGGCTGAAAACTTCCAGAAAATGGCCATGGCCATGGCACGCGACATTCGCGTGATCCTGGTCAAGCTCGCCGACCGCCTGCACAACATGCGCACGCTGGAAGTGCTGTCCGGCGAAAAACGCCGGCGCATCGCCAAGGAAACCCTGGAGATCTATGCACCCATCGCCAATCGGCTGGGCATGCACGCGATCCGTATCGAGTTCGAAGACCTCGGCTTCAAGGCCATGCACCCGATGCGTTCCGCGCGGATCTACCAGGCCGTCAAACGCGCCCGGGGCAACCGCAAGGAAATCGTCAACAAGATCGAGGAATCCCTTGGCCACTGCCTCGCCATCGACGGCATCCAGGGTGAAGTCAGCGGTCGCCAGAAACACCTCTACGGCATCTACAAGAAAATGCGCGGCAAGCGTCGGGCCTTTAACGAGATCATGGACGTCTACGCGTTCCGGATCATCGTCGACAAGGTCGATACCTGCTACCGCGTGCTGGGTGCTGTACATAATTTGTACAAACCGTTGCCGGGGCGCTTCAAGGATTACATCGCGATCCCCAAGGCCAACGGCTATCAGTCGCTGCACACCACACTGTTCGGCATGCACGGCGTGCCGATCGAAATCCAGATCCGCACCCGCGAAATGGAGGAGATGGCCAACAACGGCATCGCCGCCCATTGGCTGTACAAATCCAGCGGCGACGAACAGCCCAAAGGCACCCATGCCCGGGCCCGTCAGTGGGTCAAGGGCGTGCTGGAAATGCAGCAACGTGCCGGCAACTCGCTGGAATTCATCGAGAGCGTGAAGATCGACCTGTTCCCGGACGAGGTCTACGTGTTCACGCCCAAAGGCCGGATCATGGAGCTGCCCAAAGGCTCCACGGCGGTCGACTTTGCCTACGCGGTGCACACCGACGTCGGCAACAGCTGCATCGCCTGCCGGATCAACCGTCGTCTCGCACCGCTCTCCGAACCGTTGCAAAGCGGCTCCACGGTCGAGATCGTCAGCGCCCCCGGCGCGCGGCCGAACCCGGCGTGGCTCAACTTCGTGGTCACCGGCAAGGCGCGGACCCACATCCGTCATGCGCTGAAACTGCAACGCCGCTCCGAATCCATCAGCCTCGGCGAACGCCTGCTGAACAAGGTGCTCAACGGTTTCGACAGCGCGCTGGAACAGATTCCGGCCGAACGCGTGAAGGCGATGCTCACCGAGTACCGCCTCGAACTGATCGAAGACTTGCTGGAAGACATCGGCCTGGGCAACCGCATGGCCTACGTCGTGGCCCGCCGCCTGCTGGGCGAAGGCGAACAACTGCCAAGCCCGGAAGGCCCGCTGGCGATTCGCGGCACCGAAGGTCTGGTCCTCAGCTACGCCAAGTGCTGCACGCCGATTCCGGGCGACCCGATTGTCGGGCACCTGTCGGCGGGCAAAGGCATGGTCGTGCACCTGGACAACTGCCGCAACATCAGCGAAATCCGCCACAACCCGGAAAAATGCATCCAGCTCTCGTGGGCCAAGGATGTCACCGGTGAATTCAACGTCGAACTGCGCGTCGAGCTGGAACACCAGCGCGGCCTGATTGCCCTGCTGGCCAGCAGCGTCAACGCAGCCGACGGCAATATCGAGAAAATCAGCATGGACGAACGCGATGGCCGCATCAGCGTCGTCCAACTGGTGGTCAGCGTCCACGACCGTGTGCACCTGGCCCGCGTGATCAAGAAACTGCGCGCACTGACCGGCGTGATCCGCATCACCCGCATGCGTGCCTGAGCCCACCATTACAAGGAGTCATACATGACCAAGACCGTTATCACCAGCGACAAGGCCCCGGCCGCCATCGGTACTTATTCCCAGGCGATCAAGGCTGGCAACACTGTCTACATGTCGGGCCAGATCCCGTTGGACCCGAAAACCATGGAGCTGGTCGAAGGTTTCGAAGCCCAGACCGTCCAGGTCTTCGAGAACCTGAAAGCCGTGGCCGAAGCCGCCGGCGGTTCGTTCAAGGATATCGTCAAGCTGAACATCTTCCTCACCGACCTGAGCCACTTCGCCAAGGTCAACGAGATCATGGGCAAGTACTTCGACCAGCCGTACCCGGCGCGCGCCGCCATCGGCGTTGCTGCCCTGCCAAAGGGTTCGCAGGTTGAAATGGATGCCATTCTGGTCATCGAGTAATGCGCACGGCGCGGCCCTTCAAGGTCGCGCCGACTGCTCTGCGGTAAAGAAAAGGTTTTGAAAGGATTCCACCATGCGCAAAGCGCTTGCTCTCTCGCTGCTCGCCATTTTCCTCGGCGGTTGCGCCAGCAACCCTGCCGACCGTGACATCAGCGGCACCTGGATCAACCAGATCGCCATCGATGCCGCCGCCAAGGGCGGCCCCCTGCGTGAAGCGCTTCAGGCCTACGGCCCGAACCTGGAATGGGACATCAACACCAAGGCCAGTCAGGCCCGCTACACCAACGGTTTCGAAAACGTGGAAGGTCGCTTGCTCGGCGAACAGTCCGGCGCCTGGAAAGTCGATTTCTATGGCAGCTCGGCCAGCGAGCTGAAACGTGACGGCAGCCAGTTGCACCAGGCCGCCAGCGAAAATGAACCACAGCAGCTCTTCGACCGCGCGCAGATTCCGGTGCCGGAGGGCGCACCGATCGGCGCCAGCTTCGAACGGGCGCTGTATTCGGCCTACCTGGGCGGAAACTGGACAATCGCCAGCGGCCAGGGCGAAGGTGCCACGGTGCAATTCCAGGCCGACGGACAAGTCTCCGGCCTGCCGGGCGCCGACCGCTATGCCCTGTGCCTGGCGGGCGACTGCGCATCGATGAGCAGCGGCAACGACAGCATGTGGCTGCAACAGAACGGTCAGGGCAACAACTGGATCTTCGTGCGCAAAGGCAAGGAGCTTGAAATTTTGCAGGCCGTGAACACCGCACTGGCGGACGAACAACCGCAGTTCACCCCGGGTGAGCGCAAGTGGTTGCTCGAGAAGCAGTAACCAGCCTCTGAAGCTACAGAGATCCCATGTGGGAGCGAGCCTGCTCGCGATAGCAGTCTGACAGTCAGCATCAATGTTGAATGTTATGACCTCATCGCGAGCAGGCTCGCTCCCACATTTACTTTGTAATGCCTGAAAGTCAGCAGCGCCCCTCAAGAATCGCGGCATACCCCTCACGATAACTCGGATACTTCGGCACCCAGCCCAGCGCCTTCGCACGGGCATTGCTGCAACGTTTGCTGCCGGTGCGGCGCACGCTCTCGTCTTCCGACCATTCGGTGACACCCAGATACTCGCGCAGCCACGCCACCACCTCGGCCAAAGGCGCCGGCGCGTCGTCCACGCCGATATAGATGTCATCCAGCGCCACGCCCTTGCGATCCGCTTCCAGCAGAAACGCCATCAACCCCGCCGCATCATCGGCATGGATGCGATTGCCATACAGCGGCGGGTCGACCGCCACCCGATATCCCCGACGTACCTGGGTCAGCAGCCATTCACGGCCGGGGCCGTAAATGCCGGTCAGGCGCACGATGCTCGCAGGAATACCGCTGTTGAGCGCAACCTGCTCGGCCTCCAGCATCACCCGACCGGAATAACCCGCGGCAACGGTTTCGGATTTTTCATCGACCCATTCGCCGTTCTGCTGCCCGTAAACACTGCTGCTGGAAACGAACAGCAACCGCTCAGGCTCCTGACCGTAATCGTTCAGCCAACCCAGCACATGCTGCAACCCCTGCACATACGCCGCGCGATAACCGGCCTCATCGTGATCGGTGGCCGCCGCGCTATACACCAGGTAATCGATGGCACCCACCGGCCAGGTCTCGGGGCAATCCTCATTGAACAAGTCACCGGCGACACCGATAACGCCGTCCGGTAAACGTGAAATATTCCGGCGCAGGCCATACACCTGAAAGCCGGCAGCCAGCAATTGCGTGGCCAGACGGCTGCCGACATCACCGCAACCGGCGATCAAAACAGAGGGCGCGGACATCAAAAATCTCCCATCGGAAAGCGACAGACTAGCCTCGACAGGGGACGAGCGGCTAGCAATGAAGGAAAAAAAGCAACTCTATTACTTCTGTTAACAAGAATTACTTGCAATAATGCACGTCACTTTTGTTCTCGGCCTCACGAGGCCTGGAAGAGCATCACCGTTTTTCTATCTCAGGTCCGGCCAGCATGACACGCATTCAAAACCCCGCTTCGCCAACCAACCGACCTCGCGCCTGGAGCGCAGTGGCTGCCCTGCTCCTCAGCCTGATGCTGGCGCCGGCCGCCGCCTTCGCTGACGCACAAACCCCGGCCGCACCAGCCGCCACCGAGCAGAGCGCTCCGGCCGCCGCACCTGCCGCGACCGTTCCGGTGCAGGCCGTAGACGCCAGCGCCGCCGACGCACCGGAAGTCCTCGAAGCCGACAACTCCCTGGGCATGGCCCACGACCTGTCGCCATGGGGCATGTACAAGAATGCCGACATCATCGTGAAAATCGTGATGATCGGTCTGGCCATCGCTTCGATCATCACCTGGACCATCTGGATTGCCAAAGGGTTCGAGCTGATGGGTGCCAAACGTCGCCTGCGTGGCGAAATCGCCGCCCTGAAGAAAGCCACCACCCTCAAGGAAGCCAGCACCACCGCAGCGAAAGAAGGCACCCTCGCCAACCTGCTGGTGCATGACGCCCTCGAAGAAATGCGCCTGTCGGCCAATTCCCGCGAGAAAGAAGGCATCAAGGAACGCGTCAGCTTCCGCCTCGAGCGTCTGGTGGCCGCCTGTGGCCGCAACATGAGCAGCGGCACCGGCGTGCTCGCCACCATCGGCTCCACCGCACCGTTCGTCGGCCTGTTCGGCACCGTGTGGGGCATCATGAACAGCTTCATCGGCATCGCCAAAACCCAGACCACCAACCTTGCTGTCGTAGCACCGGGTATCGCTGAAGCGTTGCTGGCTACCGCACTGGGTCTGGTGGCCGCGATTCCTGCCGTGGTCATCTACAACGTGTTCGCCCGCTCCATCGCCGGTTACAAGGCTCAGGTGTCCGATGCATCGGCAGAAGTCCTGCTGCTGGTCAGCCGCGACCTCGACCACCAGCCTGAGCGCAGCAGCTCGCAGCCGCACATGGTCAAAGTGGGGTAATCGGCCATGGGCCTGCATTTGAAAGAAGGCGCAGACGACGATCTGGCCGAGAACCACGAAATCAACGTCACGCCGTTCATCGACGTGATGCTGGTGCTGCTGATCATTTTCATGGTGGCCGCGCCTTTGGCCACCGTGGACATCAAAGTCGACCTGCCCGCCTCGACCGCCAAACCGGCGCCGCGGCCGGAGAAACCGGTGTTCCTCAGCGTAAAGGCTGATCAGCGCCTGTACATCGGTGACGACGAAGTCAAGGCCGAAACCCTCGGCGCCATGCTCGACGCCAGGACTCAGGGCAAAAAAGACACCACCATCTTCTTCCAGGCCGACAAAGGCGTGGACTACGGCGACCTGATGAGCGTGATGGACAAGCTGCGCAGCGCCGGTTATCTGAAAGTCGGTCTGGTCGGCCTTGAGAGCGCAGTCAAGAAATGATCACGACGCGCCATAAGCTGACGCGTTACAGCGGTAGCCTGGCCGTGGTGCTGGGTGTGCATGCGCTGGCCATCGCGCTGGCGCTTAACTGGACCACCCGCCCTCCCATCGAATTGCCGCCGCAGGCGATGATGGTCGAGCTGGCACCGGTTCCGGCCCCGCCACCGCCTGCACCGCCAAAAGTCGTCACGCCACCGCAGCCACCGGCTCCGGTTGAAGAACTGCCAATCCCGAAACTGGCCGAAGCACCCAAGGCAGAAATTGCCGTGCCCAAGCCCAAACCAAAACCCAAGCCCAAACCGCAACCGCCGAAGCCGATCGAGAAGAAACCGGAACCCGTGAAGGAAAAACCTTCCGAGGAAAAACCGGCAGAACCTCAGCAGACCCAGGCACCAACGGAGAAATCCGCCCAGCCGGCACCAGGTCCGTCGCCAGCACAACTGGCGGCCAAGGCCAGCTGGCAGGGTGCGCTGCTCGCGCATCTGCAGAAGTACAAAAAGTACCCGGACAGCGCCAGGTCACGGAACAAGACCGGTACCAACCGCCTGCGTTTCGTGGTCGATGGCGAAGGCAATGTGCTGTCGTTCGAGCTGGTGGACCGCTCCGGCAACGCTGATCTGGACCGGGCCACCCTGGAAATGATCCGTCGTGCCCAGCCGCTGCCCAAACCACCGGCGGACATGCTGAACAACGGCTCCATCGAAATTGTTGCGCCGTTTGTGTACTCGATCGAGAAGCGCCGCTGACGCACAACGCCCCCGTTGGAGTTGCACCGGACAGACAAAGGCACCGAAAGGTGCCTTTGTCATATCTGCAAACGGCAAACAGGCATTGTCCGGTGTGGCATTCATCACTCAGTCTGATAACGTGCGTCTATCGATTGCAGCCGGTATGCTTGGCCCGCATCTTCATGGACGCTTGCTATGACCCTCACAGAATTACGCTACATCGTTACCCTCGCCCAAGAGCAGCATTTCGGCCACGCGGCCGAGCGTTGCCACGTCAGCCAGCCGACCCTGTCGGTGGGCGTGAAAAAGCTTGAAGACGAACTCGGTGTGCTGATTTTCGAGCGCAGCAAAAGCGCCGTGCGCCTGACCCCGGTCGGTGAAGGCATCGTCGCCCAGGCGCAGAAAGTACTGGAGCAGGCCCAAGGCATCCGCGAACTGGCCCAGGCCGGCAAGAACCAGCTGACCGCCCCGCTGAAAGTCGGCGCGATCTACACCGTCGGCCCGTACCTGTTCCCGCATCTGATTCCACAACTGCACCGGGTCGCCCCGCAGATGCCGTTGTACATCGAAGAAAACTTCACCCACGTGCTGCGCGACAAACTGCGCAACGGCGAACTGGACGCGATCATCATCGCCCTGCCGTTCAACGAAGCCGACGTGCTGACCCTGCAACTCTACGACGAGCCGTTCTACGTCCTGATGCCGGCCCAGCACCCGTGGACCCAGAAAGAGTCCATCGACGCCGCCCTGCTCAACGACAAGAGCCTGCTGCTGCTCGGTGAAGGCCACTGCTTCCGCGATCAGGTGCTGGAAGCCTGCCCGACCCTGACCAAGGGCAACGACGGCGCCAAGCACACCACGGTGGAATCCAGCTCGCTGGAAACCATTCGCCACATGGTCGCGTCCGGCCTGGGCATCTCGATCCTGCCGCTGTCGGCGGTGGACAGCCATCACTACGCTCCGGGCGTGATCGAAGTGCGTCCGTTGTCGGCACCGGTGCCATTCCGCACCGTGGCCATTGCCTGGCGCGCCAGCTTCCCGCGGCCGAAAGCCATCGAGATCCTCGCCGACTCCATACGCCTGTGCTCGGTCGCCAAACCTGCCGCGCCGGTTACGGCCGGTTAAGTCAGCGTCATGACTGAGCTGTCGCAGGTCTCGGTCACCGCACTCAAGGGTGTCGGTGAAGCCATGGCCGAGAAACTGGCCAAGGTCGGCCTGGAAAACCTTCAGGACGTGCTGTTCCACCTGCCGCTGCGTTATCAGGATCGCACCCGCGTGGTGCCGATCGGCGCGTTGCGGCCGGGACAGGACGCCGTGGTCGAAGGTACCGTCAGCGGTGCCGACGTGGTCATGGGCCGGCGCCGCAGTCTCGTGGTGCGCTTGCAGGACGGCACCGGTGGACTGAGCCTGCGTTTCTACCATTTCAGCAACGCGCAGAAAGAAGGCCTCAAGCGCGGCACGCGGATTCGCTGCTACGGCGAAGCACGGCCCGGCGCCTCGGGGCTGGAGATCTATCACCCGGAATACCGCGCCATCAACGGCGACGAACCGCCGCCGGTGGATGAAACCCTGACCCCGGTCTACCCGCTGACCGAAGGCTTGACCCAGGCCCGCCTGCGTCAGTTGTGCATGCAGACCCTGACCCTGCTCAAGCCGGCCACCCTGCCCGACTGGCTGCCGACCGAACTGGCTCGCGACTATCAACTGGCGCCGCTGGCCGATGCGATCCGCTACCTGCACAACCCGCCCGCCGATGCCGACGTCGACGAACTCGCCCTCGGTCATCACTGGGCCCAGCATCGTCTGGCCTTCGAAGAACTGCTGACCCATCAACTGTCCCAGCAGCGCCTGCGCGAAAGCATGCGCTCCCTGCGCGCACCGGCGATGCCGAAAGCCACGAAGCTGCCGGCGAAATACCTGGCCAACCTCGGCTTCAACCCGACCGGCGCGCAACAGCGGGTCGGCAACGAAATCGCCTACGACCTCAGCCAGCACGAACCGATGCTGCGGCTGATTCAGGGCGACGTCGGCGCGGGCAAAACCGTGGTCGCCGCCCTCGCTGCGCTGCAAGCGCTGGAGGCGGGTTATCAGGTCGCCCTGATGGCGCCGACCGAGATCCTCGCCGAACAGCACTTCATCACCTTCAAGCGCTGGCTCGAACCGCTGGGCATCGACGTGGCGTGGCTGGCTGGCAAGCTCAAGGGCAAGAACCGCGTCGCCGCGCTGGAGCAGATCGCCAGCGGCACGCCGATGGTGGTCGGCACCCACGCGCTGTTCCAGGACGAAGTGCAGTTCAAGAACCTCGCACTGGTGATCATCGACGAACAGCACCGCTTCGGCGTGCAGCAGCGTCTGGCGTTGCGGCAGAAAGGCGTCGGCGGGCGCATGTGTCCGCACCAATTGATCATGACCGCCACGCCGATTCCGCGGACGCTGGCGATGAGCGCCTACGCCGACCTCGACACCTCAATCCTCGACGAGCTGCCGCCCGGCCGAACCCCGGTCAACACCGTACTGGTCACCGACACCCGCCGCGTCGAAGTCATCGAGCGGGTGCGCAGTGCCTGCGCCGAGGGCCGTCAGGCCTATTGGGTGTGCACGCTGATTGAAGAGTCCGAAGAACTGACCTGCCAGGCCGCCGAAACCACTTTCGAAGACCTGACCGCCGCCCTCGGCGAACTGAAGGTCGGGCTGATCCACGGCCGCATGAAACCCGCCGAGAAAGCCGCCGTCATGGCCGAGTTCAAGGCCGGCAACCTGCAACTGCTGGTTGCCACCACCGTGATCGAAGTCGGCGTTGACGTACCCAACGCCAGCCTGATGATCATCGAAAACCCCGAGCGCCTGGGCCTTGCGCAACTGCACCAGTTGCGTGGCCGCGTCGGCCGGGGCAGCGCGGTCAGCCATTGCGTGTTGCTCTACCATCCGCCGCTGTCACAGATCGGCCGCCAGCGCCTGGGCATCATGCGCGAGACCAACGACGGTTTCGTCATCGCCGAAAAAGACCTCGAACTGCGCGGCCCCGGCGAGATGCTTGGCACCCGCCAGACCGGTCTGCTGCAATTCAAGGTCGCCGACCTGATGCGCGACGCCGATCTGCTGCCCGCCGTGCGCGATGCCGCCCAGGCCTTGCTTGAGCGCTGGCCCACCCACGTCAGCCCGCTGCTCGACCGCTGGCTGCGACACGGGCAGCAATACGGCCAAGTGTGAGCACCGTCGCAGTTTCTGACAGCTCGTTCCAACCAAGCTGGTTATACTCCAGCAATTGTTTCAAAAACGGATACAGACCATGACCGAAGCTGCTCTCGCCCCCGAATCCCCGCACGCTCCGTCTGTTATTCGGCTGCTGCTCAACAAGCTGGGCGTCGCCTACGAAGAGGTACTCGACCACCACGGCCTCAATGCTTCGCGCAAAGTGCAGGCCGTGTTGCTGGACGACGCAGTCGGTGCACTGATGGTGCTGTTTCCACAGAGCCAGTTGCTGGATCTCAACCGCCTCGCCGAGCTGACGGGCCGTCGCCTGACCGCCGTGTCCACCGAGCGCCTGGAAAAGATGCTCGGCAAACACAGCCTGAGCCTGCTGCCGGGCCTGCCGGCGCTGACCAGTTCGCCGTGCCTCTACGAAGAAAGCCTGCTGCGCGAGCCGAAGTTGCTGATCAACTCCGGCGAGCCGGGCCTGCTGCTGGAAATCGCCAGCGAAGACTTCAAGACCATGCTGACCAAGGCCAGCGCCGCCAACTTCGGCGAAGCCCTGAGCAGCATCCGCCCGAACCTCGACCGCCCGGACGATGACCGCGAGGAAATCACCCAGGCCGTGCAGGCGTTCACCGCGCGACGCATCCAGCAGCGTCTGGAAGCGACCATCGAGATTCCGCCGCTGGCCGAAACCGCGCAAAAAATCATCAAGCTGCGCGTTGACCCGAACGCCACCATCGACGACATCACCGGCGTGGTCGAAACCGACCCGGCGCTGGCTGCGCAAGTGGTGAGCTGGGCGGCATCGCCGTACTACGCGTCGCCGGGCAAGATCCGTTCGGTGGAAGACGCGATCGTGCGCGTGCTGGGCTTCGATCTGGTGATCAACCTGGCGCTGGGCCTGGCCCTCGGCAAGACCCTGAGCCTGCCCAAGGATCACCCGCAGCACACCACGCCGTACTGGCAGCAGTCGATCTACACCGCCGCCGTCATCGAAGGCCTGACCCGCGCCATGCCGCGTGCCCAGCGCCCGGAATCCGGCCTGACCTACCTCGCCGGCCTGCTGCACAACTTCGGCTACCTGCTGCTGGCCCACGTGTTCCCGCCGCACTTCTCGCTGATCTGCCGCCACCTGGAGGTCAACCCGCACCTGTGCCACAGCTATGTCGAGCAACACCTGCTGGGCATCAGCCGCGAACAGATCGGCTCCTGGCTGATGCGCTACTGGGACATGCCGGAGGAACTGGCCACCGCTCTGCGCTTCCAGCACGACCCGAACTACGACGGCGCCTACGCCGAATACCCGAACCTCGTCTGCCTGGCCGTGCGCCTGCTGCGCAGCCGCGGCATCGGCTCCGGCCCGGATGAAGACATTCCGGATGCGCTGCTGGAACGCGTTGGCCTGAGCCGCGACAAGGCCAATGATGTGGTCAGCAAAGTGCTTGAGGCGGAAGTGCTGCTGCGCGAACTGGCTTCGCAGTTCAGCCAGGCCTAAAACTCAACAGGCCCACTCCCACAGGGTTTCACAGCTTCTGTGGGAGCGAGCCTCTTTAACTATCCTTTCAACTTGATGACAAAGCTGGCATAAGGAAGGAGCTGATCACGGCCTGCATGAAGTGCACCGCTTACAAGAATGTCGCCATCCCGCAAGATTGCCATATCACCTGTAACTTCCAAATGAGGAGGCTCGTCGAATCCATACCAGCCTTTGCCGTTGAACTTCCGATCCAGCGCAGACGTTAATTCAAAACGCGCAATGAGGGAATGCGTTTTATCAGTTAAAAAACTACTTGCAGTTGTACCCGCGACAGTTAGTGTATTATCTCCCACTCCACTAAACGCGCACCGATGCCACTTCTCGCCCATAGGCTGTAACTTCGTATACAACGGTTGCCCTTCATTAAAAACCCGATTGGGCACCCCATTGTGATTCAAGACAATAATCACGCCCTGCCCTTCTTCAAACCCTTGAGGACGGTCTCCGACAAGAGCAATCAAATCGTCGCGCGCCCTTATACTCATGCCGGCGATGGTCGGGCCAAGTAGCTTTAGCGTTTGAAATTGCTCATCAGACGTTCCATCCGCGTGAAAACGTACCGCGAAAGCCCCCCTTCCAGCTTCAGAATAGAATGCGCCAAACAGCACCAAACGTCCGTCCCGCTGAGACGCCACGCCTCCACCTATGCTATCCAAGCCGCTTCCAAGTTCAGCAATCGCATAGCCTACCTTATTGAAAGTTATATCTAACCCACCAAGAGGAGTAATACGCACGACAGCTCCCGCGCTAGACTCTTGGCTTTCTACAGTGCTGGCGAATACGATTTTTCCATCTGGCTGCTCAGCAAAAGAAAGCCGCGTTGCGGGGCTAGTCCGGTTACTTGCCTCATTGGGCAAGAGATCGTGTCGAGATGCCGAATCTTTCTTGGGTTCCCATTTCTGACCTACTGTTGCGATCCCAAGATCAGCAATAGCAAGTACACCGCCCTTACCGAAACCCTCTACCAAGGCACCACTACTCGATAATCTAATGAGTATTTGACCACGAGTGAGTGTTTGCGCCGATATCAAACAACCGCCATCCCTCAGAGATCCAAGACCATTAACACTGACGTACTCACCAGGCAAAGATATTTTAGCAACGCCCCGGTTCCCATCACCGTACCCGGATCCATCATCAATCTGCCCTTGGCTGGTCATCCGTGCGACATAAATGGACTCACCTCCTTCCTGATAGTTCGCAACTAGAAACTTGTTGTCTGGCAGCGCCATGAGACCATTGCAATCATTTCCAGAAAGTTCTCTTGTAGGAAACGTCAGCTTACCGCCAGTAGCAAAATCCGGATCCGGCTGACCAGGTTGAGTATTTTTCAGATTTCGATTCATTTTCATAAATCCTCAAGGTTGCATAGAAATTCTTCAACTTCGAACGCAACCTGACAATGCTCTGAAAATGACGAGATTTCACCTGTCAGAAATGACAGTGCGAATACCTACAACAGCCAAATGGCCGAACTGAACGGCCTCAAATCTTGGGTTTGACCTTCCGCGGCTTCAAATACTTCATCAACCCCTGAAACCACATCACCAGCGCCGGATTGCCCTTGAGCTGGATCGACTTGTCCTGAATCCCCTGCATGAACGCCAGCTGCTTGTTCTTGGCCTGCATCGTGGCAAACCCGAACGCCGCGTCCTTGAACGCAATCGCAAACGCCGGCTCCGCCACCACGCCAGACTTGCTGGTAATGCGCTGGTCCTTCACCACGAAATGCCGCGCCACCTTCCCGTCCAGAGTCTGCAGCTGAAACACCAGATCCTTGTCACCCAACTGCTGCTGGAACGCAGGATTTGTCCGACTGGCCTTACCCATCAACAGACCCAGCATCCACAGAAGAAAACGAAATTTCATGCGCACAGCCTCAAAAGGAAAATGAACGGCTGGGGGAGTGTAAGGGATTCGGATGGATTCGCCACTCTCTTGCACGGATAGAAGACGATGCAGCGATTTTCTCGCATGATGACTACCAAGTCACGATTTCACCCTCTGGACTTGATCCCCGTCCTACACCTGAAGAAACACATTCCTGTAGGAGCTGCTGAAGGCTGCGATCTTTTGATCTTCTCCCCCGCAAACCTATGGGAAATTTCCCGCAATACGCCGGGATACCCATGAACTAGGCGAACCTGGACATCACCGATAGCCTCTGTGTGTCACCGCAAAATCGGTGACTCGGACGTGCAAGTCCGATAGGGCACACAATCGCTTATGGCAATTCATCGGGCATTTTCCTATGCTCGCGGGTCGTTAAGGCGGCTGTGTGTGGGAGGCTTTCGAGCCTGCCGCTCTCCCACAGTGCTTCAACAGCTAACTGTGGGAGTACGTCGTTTGCGACACTTAAGGCAGATCACTTTGCTCAAGCCAAAATTCGTACGATAGAATCTGAAGCCCAGATGTCTTTAACGAGATAAGCCACTCGATTATCTGTCGTCAATGCTAAGGATGCGGCCACAGCGCTACCCGGCACACCATCAAGAGTTATGTAGCCCACTCCACAAAATTTTTTATCTATAGGTCCATCGGCGTTATAACGCTCAATTTTGTTGATTTTTTTTCTTCCCCTCCAAAAAACAGATCCGTCCCGACCACCATGATTTGCGTCCATAGAAAAGGCCCCACACTCAAACGAGTGTGGGGCCTTTTTGTTGCTCGTTCACACCAGGCTCAGGGCTTGGGCTTACGAGACTTCAAATACTTGGTCAACCCCTGAAATCAAATCACCAGCGCAAGTTTGCGCTGGAGCTGGATCGAACTGCCCTAAATCCCCTGTATGAACGCCATCTGCTTGTTCTCGGCCGGTATAGTGGCGAATGAGAAAACTCCGTTTTGAACTCATAGATCGAGCCTGTTAGAGAAACGTGAAAACAAATAAGCCAGATTAAAACAAACCTCGCTCACTGAAAAAGAAAAAACAACCAACACTTATTCTACAGAGTTAGCACCCTCACTTCGAAAAGCTATAAAAACCTGTCAGAAACTACAGTTTACGCCTCCGCGTTCCAGGTAGAGACTGCGCTCTCAATTCCTGTTGTATCAATAAAACCAGATGAGAAGAAGAGGATTATATGGCTAATACATCATCAATAGACTTCACTGACTTTACGAAAGGCCATACGAACGGATGGGAAGTTGTTGGTGGCCAGAATGGAGAAATAATCCGAGACAGAGAAAACTACTTCTACCGCTCCGACGCCCCATACGCATACAACGGAGTTGATTTTCAGAAAGATATTAATTTTGATGTTGGGAAACCCTATAAATTCAGTATAAAAATTCGCACGCAATCCGATATGGAAAAAATGATTGGCGTACAGGTGGTCGTCGGAAATGGATATCCAGGAGCGCACATCGCATTACGCGTTGAACTAGAACCCCCTGATATAAAACACCATGAGTGGCAAACACTTGAGGGCTACATTTTTTTAAGAGTGCCTGTTGGAAGCGACGAAGTAATTGTGAACATCTACTCCTTTCGCTCGATAGATGTTGACGATATGTCGATTGACCTGACTCCTACGGAAATGCTTTCAAAAGATGAGCCAGTAACTAAAAGACAGCTATAGAATCGCATTGACTGACATCATCTAGTGGCCCTGACACTCATGTGTCCGGGCCGCTTTGCGCCTTGGTAGGAGCAATCTCTCTCGCCACGACTTCTCTTCTGACCAAACACCGGATTCAAGCCTTCTGTTTGGCCTTCCGCGGCTTCAAATACTTCATCAACCCCTGAAACCACATGACCAGCGCCGGGTTGCCCTTGAGCTGGATCGACTTGTCCTGAATCCCCTGCATGAACGCCAACTGCTTGTTCTTCGCCTGCATCGTGGCAAACCCGAACGCCGCGTCCTTGAACGCAATCGCAAACGCCGGCTCCGCCACCACCCCGGACTTGCTGGTAATGCGCTGGTCCTTCACCACGAAATGCCGCGCCACCTTCCCGTCCAGAGTCTGTAGCTGAAACACCAGATCCTTGTCACCCAACTGCTGCTGGAACGCAGGATTTGTCCGACTGGCCTTACCCATCAACAGACCCAGCATCCACAGAAGAAAACGAAATTTCATGCGCACAGCCTCAAAAGGAAAATGAACGGCTGGGGGAGTGTAAGGGATTCGGACGGATTCGCCACTATCTTGCACGGATAGAAGACGATGCAGCGATTTTCTCGCATGATGACTACCAAGTCACGATTTCACCCTCTGGACTTGGTCCCCGTCCTACACCTGAAGAAACACATTCCTGTAGGAGCTGCTGAAGGCTGCGATCTTTTGATCTTCTCCCCCGCAAACCTATGGGAAATTTCCCGCAATACGCCGGGATACCCATGAACTAGGCGAACTTGGAGATCACCGATAGCCTCTGTGTGTCACCGCAAAATCGGTGACTCGGACGTGCAAGTCCGGTTCAGGTGCACAATCGTTGATGGCAATTCGCTGAGTGTTTTCCTATGCTCGCGGATCGTTATGGCGGCTGTGCGTCGGAGACTCTCGAGTCTGCCGGCCACCTGGACCGGTCTTGCACACCAACGCATAGCTGCCACCTCTTTCGAAGTGCAAGCGAATGGGTGTCGGCCTCACAATTCCAGGAAGCTGCGCAATGATCAAACCAACACCCAATCCCCCAGAAACACCCGAAACCTCCCCCTACGAATCCCTCGATTCAAAGAAACTCCACGAAGCCGCCGAACGCGCCCTCGACCACCACTTCAAACCCAGAGCCTCACGCCCCAAACGCCTGGGCGGCCTGTTCGCCCTCTGCCCCGACACCGACGCCGAAGCCCTCATGGCCAACGCCTCCGAAGACCTCCTGTCCATCAGCGCCATCGCCGCCAACCTGGCCGACGACCTCGACGGCCCCCGCCGCTCGATGGCACTGGGCCTGAGCAGAATGGCCGATGGCGTGCGGTTGATGGTGGAAGGCACGCTCGATCACATTGAGTTTCGGGAGTATCAGGGCAAGCCGTAGCTGAATTGCGGGCGGGAAAAAGGGGACGTTGAGTCCCCTTTCCTGATCTTCGGCAGCAGCGATTAGCGAAAGTCCTCTGCGCTTTTGGGTCGCGTCTCCAACCCGAAATCCGCCAACCGATGTACGTAAGCATGACCACCGGCATTACAGGACTGCCGGAATACAACTTCGTCCCCCTTGAGCACCGTCAGAAAACTTACGAAGGCCTGGCTAACGAGGTAGGTATACGCACCGCTTTTGAACTTGATGATGTTCAGGTTCACGCTGCCTTCCGACGCATCTACAACAAAGAACTTGCCCTTGGGTGGCATAGCGTTCTTTGGGTAAACCATCTCGATGTTCCCCGGCACACCATAGCGATACTGAACAGAACCGGCCGTGGGCTTGCTGTTTCCCGTCGCACAAACAGAAACCGTCTTACCGCCCCGCAACGGGCAACTGAAGTAGATGTCTTCATCATCCGAGCACAACGTTCCATCCTGCCCGCGCTTCAACGGCGCCGTCTCCTGCGAAACGCGCTCCGGCGTTTGCGCGACATCAGCACAGTTGGACAGGCAAACCAGTTTCGAAAGATCCGGAACATCGCTTTCAGTAAACAGGTACGTCGCTGAACCCTCACGATTGCGGTCGTGATAAACGGGAACAC
This sequence comes from Pseudomonas sp. 58(2021), assembly GCF_017491585.1. Classification (NCBI taxonomy): domain Bacteria; kingdom Pseudomonadati; phylum Pseudomonadota; class Gammaproteobacteria; order Pseudomonadales; family Pseudomonadaceae; genus Pseudomonas; species Pseudomonas sp. 58(2021). The sequence goes on along the minus strand of NZ_JAFGYZ010000007.1, from coordinate 203,967 downwards.
TGACGGCCAGCCCTTTGGCCGACACCGGCACCTTGGTATCCCCGCCCGAGACGACCCAGCCTTCGGCCTCCCCGCATAACGCCTCCAAAGCGACTTCACTGAACGAGTCTTTCGTTGGCACGGCGAACGGCTTGGCATCACCTCGGCAGTCGTAGCCATGCCAGTAGGGCCCGGTGTTCATATCAATGTCGATCGAGAAAACATAAGCGCCGTCGAGCACAACTTTGCCGCTGTCGTAAGTAAAAACCAGCCAACGGCGCGACTTCGCCTGGGAGTAATTTTCTTCCTGAAGGATGTAGCGCTCGCCATCTCGATACAGCCAAAAGCCACTCATCGCTCCAGCCGGTTCCTCCGTCTCGGAGAGACGCTGCCCGGAGTGTGCGTCCACCAGAAAATTGTCCTTCAGCGCCAGCGCACAGTCGCTGCCAACGTCCCTGCACGACGTGAGTGACGGGAACATCGGCCCCGCCACAGCAGTGAAAGAACACAGCAATAACGCGATCAAACCTAATCTTTTCAACTTGCCACCTGCTTCAAAGCGAGTAATCCATCACATCTTCCAGACGCCAGCATTGCCCACGGACAAACCGATACTCGAAGACATAATCGGTATCCGGTTTCTGCAGGATCGCAACGGCGTGATCACCCTGCTCGTCCTTGACGGTCAACGTCAGGCCCTGAGCCTCTCGCTTCGCTACATCCGGGATGATCGGGAATTTGAGCTGATCGCCGCTGAGGCTGCTTTTTTGCATCTCGGGTTCGGGATCACCGGCCACGGTCGTGACCATTTTCAGCGGCTGCTGGACGAAGGCTTTCTGCACCTCTGCGCGCTCAGAGAAGGCTGAGAGGAAGGTTGAAAAGTTGGGTGAGGGGCAAGCGACACTGGCCTTGTCACCCTCAGTTTTGAGTGGCTTCTGACGGTTGCTCTGATCCAGTTTCGAATCCGAAATCATCCTTCCATCCAGATCCGCCAAGTACTTCTTGATGCTCGTCGCATCCTTGTAAGCACAGTCGACTTCTACGCCATCTTCTCGATTTATACCGTCAAGGCAGTTCTGCAACTCAGGGTCTGGCGGGTCACCTCGAAAGAACTGCAAAGCCAAGTGGTCGCCGTCCTTGAAGAGCGGCAGTTCCAGCACCGAATAGGAATCTCCTTCGAAATGTTCGTCCAGAACTTTGTGTTTTGTCAGGACAAACATGGACTTCCCCGCTCGCTCAGGGAATTTGCGCTCGAAGAAGAACACCGAGGCAATCTGTTCGTCTTCAACCTTCCACACATAATTCAGCGAAGGATTCACCGCATTCATGGGCGCGTAGAAAATCTCGGCACCTGGCACATGCACGCCCCTGACCTGACCCTTGAGGTTGTTCTTCAAAAAGAACACCGTGATCTTTTGATCACCCAACGAAGCAACCACCGGGGGATGCAATTCTCCGATGGTTTGTGTGTCACTTGCCGATGCCGGCTGAGCCGACAAGCCGACGATGAGCCCGAGCACACCAAAACAACTTAAGAGCCTGTTCAATTCCGATCACTTCCCTGCTGATCAATCTTCTAAATATTTACGCTGATGGTTTCACGATGACTCAGGTGCGCCGCATCTCAGCTCTTTGATTTGCTCGTTTTGAATCGGAATTACACAGGCGAGGCGCTTCTCTGCCTCCTCACGAAGCTCGAACAAGCTGAGCGTCAGCTGTAAACCATCCGCAGTGAATGCATGATCCTCAAACAACGCACTGGCGTAACCATCCCAAAACGATTTGCCATTAAAACTGCAAAACCGTTTTGAGGAGAGCACCCGCCAATTGCCCTTGGGCGCGAGGATCTGAACATTGAGGCAGGGGCTGCCAAACGTAGTGACATAACGAGCCACCACATCGCCGTATCGTTGCGAAGCAGAACTGGAAACCTTGGCGACATCGATCACTTCACTCGGATCATCCGGGACGACCGCATCCAGGAAGGCTGCACGCTCTAGGCTCATTCTGGCCATGCAGTTGTTGATGGTCGTGACATGCGCGGCCATCCCAGGCTCGATTTCCGTGGCTTCGAGCGGGCACGTGGTGTCGCGCAGCTTGATCCAGGCGCGCTGGGATTCTCTGGCCATGGCGACCAGCGTCTTGCCCTGCTCCGGGTCGCTCCGCTGCTGAGACTCGAAGCGCGCCAGTAGTTTTTTGTAGCTGATATTGAGCTGTGCATCGGCTTCCTTGCGGGCCGCCTCCACGCAGCGATCGACCTGTGAGCTCACGGAAATCTCTTTGCAGTCGTCATCGGCCATTGCGAAAGAGGCAAACAGGCATCCAAAGGACAACGCGATAAAGCGCACAAACATGTTCAATTTTTCATTCCCTGAATGACGGATCGCTCAACTGCACGTTGAGGTATTTTCTGCGCCTTGCCGTCGGCGCTCATCGCGTCGCGGTACTGGCTGTAATAGCGCTGCGCTTCGTCTTTGCGATCAAGGCGCCAGAGTGAATCGGCGATGTTCAACATTAGCACTGTGCGTTTACCGACTGCCTCGACGCCGCGATACAACTTCAGCGCCAGTGCATCGTTGCCGCCCTCAGCCAAATAGAAACCAAGATCATTGATACCCTGAACATTGCGAGCCGGTGGATGGCAAGCCATGTACGAATCCGCCCCCATGACCAAGCTCCATTCGATCTCGCTGGCTCGATATTGCGCAGATTCAATGTTCGAGAGGGTTTTCAGTAGTGCCTGTGGGGAAGGTGTCTCCATTTCAGCTTTGAGTACTTCACCCTCGTCGGTAGTCCAGCTATTGCCCACCCATTTACCAGCGCAGAACTGATCATCACGCTGAAGCAGGACACAACCGGTCTCCATCGAAATCACATCGCAGTGGCTTCGTGACTGGAAGCTGTCTTCACCACTCCCGTCTGACAACATTCCATACATCGTTTGGTTCACGAGTAAGGTCTTCTTGTCAGGGCTAAGCCATCGAGGAAGGACTTCGACCCCGATATCGGTTCCGTAAAGCGGGAATGTTTTTCCATTCGCGGTAAAGGTCGCACTCGCCGCTTCCACTGAGTGTTCGGGCCATACCTTTGCTTTCAAATGCAATGTCAGTGTGTGCCCGTCGACTCCAGTGACTCGCACTTCTTCTGCCGTAGCCCCATTCGCCAGCAACAGACTCGCGAGCAATAGTGCGGATCTAAGGCTGCCCATAGTCGATCCTTTTAACCGCAGGGCTTGTTTGCTGTAACTGTCTTTCAGTGATGCCATAAGCCTCTATGAGCCCTTCCCAGGAACCCTTCGAACCAAACGACCGATAACTATTGCTGTAGCTGTAATGCTCCAACCTTCCAGCGGTGGAGTAATACCCGCGCCACTCCGGGCAGGACCCACACCCGCCATAACCGCCGATGAACACCAGGCTGCCCTTGCTTCCTTTTACACAATCCATCTCCACTGCCACGTTACTCAGCATCTTCGTCTTCTTACCGTCAGACGTGAGCTGTGAAACCTTGTCGATGTTGCGGCGCAACACTTTGCCGCCAATGTTGATCGTCTGATCGGAGCAGACCGGGATGAGGTGGGTTTCCGCGTCATCCACCGTCACGGATCGGCACGACGACACCATCACCACTTCAACACCGCCACATTGCATGACATCGCGCTGGGTGTAGGCGTCCTGGGGAGCGGCGAAAGCTGGAAATGAGAGCAGCAGCGAAAGGCTGCCTGCTAGAAGACGGTTCATCCACTCATTCCTCATCGATTGACGGCGATTCCACGTCGGTCATGCCAAGCAGCCGGAACTCGTTGTTCACGAATTCGTAGTACCGATCCCGGTTACGGTTTTCCAGGCGATTTCCCTGGGCGTCTTCTTCGCCATCGAGCGTGACGCCGGAAATGATGATCAAGCGACTATCGGGCAGGTACGTCGTGTCGAAAGTGCTGCCGTCGTAGGCATTCGGAAGACCACCAACGACATCACCGGTCTGGGCGTCCAGCACTTCGCCGCAAATGGCGCCGCCGCCACAGCCGAACCTGTACAGGATGTAATGGCCGGCGAAGTTGACCTTGCCTTGCAGGATCTTCGCCCGGGTGCTGTCCATGACCGGGTTGCTTTGTTCCTGCTGCACCGGTTCATGGTTGGGGCCGCTGAAAACGGGGGTGACGGCGTAATCCTTGAAGTCGGGATCGGCGGCGAATGCTATGGAAGTGGCAGCTGAAAGCAAGCTGCCGAGAACAATCGAAAATCCTTTCAAGTACTAACTCCATAACTGCAGTGGGAACCGTTGGCTTACTCAGACTGACCTTCATAACGCTGTGTCTGTGGGTTGAACTGCCACAGATGTGGCCGGGTCATGGCTACATTTTTTTTGTAGCGAATCTGCCCGCGCTTATCCCTGATGTAGGAATAGATCTCGATGTCTTTGACGTCGCCGCCGTTCTTGGGCGGACCGTCCAGAACCTTGATCCCGGCAAAGTAATCACCGCCGGTATGCTTCAAGTAACCACGGCACTGGATCAGGAAGGCGTACGTCATGTCGCCGGCCGAGCCGTGACTTGAATAGGAGAGGAAGATGAAGTCGTCTCGGCCATCGCCGTTGAGATCGCCTTGGTACACCACCTTGCCACGCTCTAGAGAAAATCCGTCATCGTAGAAGCCAGAATGTATGTCTTCGACACTTTCTCCACTGTCTTTCCATTGCGTAAGAAAAGTCTTGGTATCGCTTTTCTCGTTGCAGATATCCGACGCCATCGCTGCCATTGGCAACCAGCTCATGCATAACACCAGCAGTCGTTTCACTTCACATCCTTCGAATTCATCAATTCCAATTCACCATCCCGATACAACACTTCGCACCCGATCCACGCCAGATCCACCTGCGGCATCACCGCCGAAGGCTTGCGCAATTCCCGCAACAACGTCGAACCATGCGACAACCGCCCGCCCATTCGCGCAATCACCGCCCGCGCTGCCTGATAGTGCGCGTGACGCCCGGGATCGAGGGTGTCTTCCAGCAAGATGTCTTCGCCAAGAATGCCCCGCACCTGCCCCGGGTAGATCATGAATCCGGTGGCCTGTTCGGCACCTTCGCGGCCGTCCTGCCAGAAGCTGCCGTCGCGCGTGCGGATGTCCGGGTGCGGCGCAAACCAGTGTTCGCGATCCGCCAGCGGCATGGCGTGATGCAGGCGGAAGAAGATGCGCATCAGGTTGTCGCGATACCACTCGCGCACTTGCAGGTAGTAACCACGAAGGCCCGGCAGGCCGGTCGAATGGGCGAGGCGGATCAGGCCTGACCATTGCGGGAAGGCCTGTAATGGAAGCGCGCTCGACGCAGGCCGAGGAGTGGCCGGATCGGTCTCCCACGGCAGTCGATGAGGGCTGTTTTCCAGGTTGTCGTAAGCGGTGGGCGGTCGGCCCAGCCAGTCCCCGCCGCTGCTGGCCAGCGCCGTGGCGATACACAGATTGCCCTGCACCACGAACACATAGAACCGGGTGAACCAGTCGGCCAGTTGCTGACCGTCAGCACTCTGGGCGACGAGGTCGGTCAGCTCCCGGTCGAAGCGTTGCAGGCCGTGTTCAAGGCTCAGCAAATGCCCGCGAGCGATACGTTGCATGCGCAGAAACAACGGCAGCGAACGCAATATCCGCAGCGGTCGCCACGGCAGATGCGGGGTCGCGCCGCCGACTTCACCGGCATAGTTGCTGGCGCTGATGCCCCAGTCGGCCAACCGTGCGAGAAACAGGTCGTTGTTGATGTAGGACGCACCGCCAAATACAGCCGTGAACGGCTCGTTGTCCTGCAACACCCGCGTATCCCAACGGGCCATGATCGCCGGAATGCTCGCGGCGGCCCGGCGCTGGGCGTACTCCACCAGCACGCTGGGTTGCGGCGGCAGGATCTCGGCGATGTTGGCGGCCGTCAGGTGCCGACGCCAGCCGTAGTCGCTGATCGGCCGGTATTGCAGCAGCCACAGTTGCGTACCGTCCCAGGCCCATTCGACATCGCCCGGCACATAGTGAAACACCCGCAAGACATCCTGGAGAAAGCGCCACAGCACGTCTTCGGCCAACCCATGGGTGGCCGTGAACGTGCCGCTGCGCCAGGCTTCGCCGAGCCGCGAAAGCGTCGCTCGTTCCGGGCTGATCTGGCCGTCGGCAAGGGACTCAAGATGACCTTCAACCCATTCGAGTTCCACCGACAGATGACGCACAAACGCGATGCCCGACACCTGCGGCGTGATGAAGCGCTGCACCACCACTTCCTCGACACCTTCGGCAGTCAGCTCGGCAATGCGCGCCGGCACGCTGGCGGTCGGCTCGCGCAGGTAAGTCGTGCTCAAACCGGCATTCGCCGAGTCGGCCTGATCTTCGCCATAACTGGAGGAGCGCACCGCCCAGGTCGCCTGTGGTTGGCGGGCGAGAAAGGCCGGTAGTCGCGGGTCGTTGCAATCGTTGAGAGTCAGCGCCGCCGGCACCGGTTGCCGGGCCAGTTCCGCCAGACGCAAACGCCCGCCCTTGGTGTGCGCGACAAACCCGCGCTCGCCCGACTCCAGCCACTGCGCAAACTGCGCGGGCGCGTCGATCCATGGGTAATGGCCCCAACCGGGTTGGAGGCTGATGGTCAGATCCGCGCGCGCAAGAATCGCCGACCATGCCGCCGCTTGCTCGATGCCGAGCACCTTGTCCTGATCGCCCCAGACCAGCTCGACCGGGTCGGTGATCCACTCCAGCAATGGCAGCGCGGTGTCGGCACGGATCAGATCCCAGTGCGGCACAAACGCACGGCAACGCGCATAACCGGCGCCCATGCGCTGGTACTGCGCGGGCGTCCAGGTCTGGTTGGAAAACTTGCGCGCGAACAGCGTGGGTCTGTTCGACAGCAGCCAGTGAATGGACTTGCGGATTGGCAGCGGAGACATAAGCGCCGGCAATCGGCGCTGCCACAAAAAGGCGCCCACCGGCGCCAGCAATACACTGCGAGCAAAGTGCCCGGGCCGACGTTGTAGCGCATGCAGCACCAGCAACGCGTTGACCCCGACGGCCATGATCGCGCTGCCCTTTTGCGTCATCGCCAACAAGGTCTGGGCGTAAGCTGCCAGATCCTCACAGGGCGGCTGCGGGTTGGCGCCGAAGCCCGGCAGCTCCAGCGGCACCACCTCGTAACGCTGAAAATGCGGCAGCGCGTCATCCCACCAATCGGCGGCGCTGCCGTTGCCGGCCAGCAGGTACATCAAGGGCTTGCTCATGGGCGATCCTCAGGCCAGATCGCGCAGCGCGGCGTCGAGGGTCGGATAGCGGAACGTGTAGCCCGCCTCGCTCAAACGCTGCGGCACCACACGCTGACCGTCGAAGAACAGCTGAGCCATTTCCCCGGCCAACGCACGCACTGGTGCGGCTGGAATGTGGAACCATATCGGGCGCTTGAGGACCTTTCCGACGTTCTCGGCGAAGGCTGCCTGACTGACCGTTTCCGGCGCGACCATGTTGTAGGTGCCGCGCAAATTTTCATCGTGGAAAGATCGAGCGATCACCTGAATCACATCGTCGCGATGCACCCAGCTCATGATCTGCTGACCGTCGCCCATGCGCCCGCCGAAACCCAGACGGAACGGGATCAGCAATGGCAACAACGCACCGCCCGGCCCGAACACCACGCCGAGGCGCAGCAGAACCTGACGCACGCCAAACTGCGTGGCGGGTTGCGCCGAAGCCTCCCAGCGCGCGCAGAGCTCGGCCATGAAACCGTCGCCCTTGCTGGCCTGCTCATCGAGGTTTTCGCTGGCATCGCGCACGCCGTAGAAACCGATGGCCGAGGCTTGAATCCACAGCGCGGGTTTATGGCTTGTGTGCTTCAGCCAGGACATCAAGGCTTCGGTGGTATCGACCCGACTGGCGAGTAGTTGCGCCTGCCGTTTGGGGCTCCAGCGTGGACCGGCGACCGGTGCGCCGGCGAGGTTGATCACCACATCGAAGGGTTCGTCGCAGCCGAGTTCGCTCAGCGACCGCACACAGCGAACGCGACCGTCGAACAGGTTCGCCGCTTTCAACGGATCCCGCGCCAACACACTGACCGTGTGGCCGGCGTCGAGTAACTGATTGACCACGGCTTCACCGATAAACCCGGTACCCCCGGTGATCAGCACACGCTTGTAGGCGCCGCCGACAAAGGGGTTGGACTTGCTTACGGTCCTTTCTGGCGGGGATGACCGACGATCATGACGCAACAACCAGATCAGCGGCGGCAACAGCACCAGCAGCGCGAAACCGTCGAGCCACAGATGCGACCAGACCTGTTTTTGCGCTGAAAGCCACATGTCCTGCGGCGCCCATAACAGCACGCCCGCCATCAACCAGCCCCAAATTGCGGGAGCTTTAAGACGGTTGCCGAGGTGCACCAACGCGAGCATGTACAGCGAATAGCTTTGCAGCGTCGCGCCGAACAACGCGAGCCACCAGACCTGCAGCTCGTGACCGGCGGCGGGGACCGCATCGGCGCCCCAGAATGCGAGTTCGAGGGTGTGCAAATAGCCGTCGAGTAATCCGGAATGACCGGCCCAGGTCAGCGTGAGACCGGCGAGCACATGCACGATCGCCGCGGCATACAGCCAAAGCACCATCGCGGGGCGAAGAGAGAAAGAGGGGGCTGGCATTCCGTGTCCTGAGCGTGTTCCTTGAGGGCGGGGAGTTTAAAGGAAAATGGGGGTTGTCAGTCGCGCGAAGACAAAACGTTTGGTCCCGTTCAGTGATCGCTATTGCGCGGAGTGAGCGTCGATCACGCCGAGTAAATCCTTCAACCTGGCAATATCCTCTTCGTAAAAACCATTACATTGGGTGACGACTACATATTCAGAGCCGGTCGCTTTTTCATGGGTACTGCATACAAGTCCAAAACCTTCCCCGCCACCCTGTCGTTCGTACACGACATCCCGCGCATCCATCAGTACCCAGCCTGGCATCGCCAGTTTTTTAGTGGCTGATTCGGGCAACTGATCGAAATGCATGATTCCCTCAGCATTCGGCAACTTGACGAGCAAGTTGTAAGGCGACGACAAAGCACTCACCCCCACCATCTTCTTGACCTCGTTGAGGTCATTACCCCGCACGATAAACGTAGAGAGGCGGTCTATATCACTTTCATAAGCTGGATGATTGCGCGGCGACAGCTTCAAGACTTCCACGGCGCCCTCGTTGAGGCAACTGACCACCTCAAGGGTTGATTGGACGTCATGAAACTCGCAGGTGGATTCTTGAGCAAACACTGTCGGTGATAGAAGTGCCGTGCAGAACGCGAACACCCAGGTGAAACAAGATTGGGGCACGCTCAATTGAATGTCCTTGTACACATTTCCATTCACTGTGTATGACCCGCACCAATGCATTGAATGGAGCTGTCCGCGATGACGCCTCGGGCCAACAAACGCTCGACCGCAGCAGGGCCCGACTTAAGCTCGGTCTTGCTGGCCTCGCGATAACAGGCCATTGCACGGGGCAGATCAGCAGCGACGACAGTGCCGGTTTCGTAGACGTCACCCAATCGCAGGAGTGCGTGGCTAGAGCCTCGTAGCGCGGCGCTTTCCAATGTGGCCATCGATTTTTGCGGATCAATGCAGGCCTTGTGATCGTCGTACTCACCCTCATCGCAGTAAAACAAGGAGAGGAACACGCCATCGTCGGGATTACTCTGAAATGCCTGATTCATGAGCGCCAGAATCTGTTCATTCGGCAATCGCGGTGCCTGCCCGGAAAGACTGATTCCCGCGGCCGCCACTGCCGCCTGGGCCGAACCTTTGCGGGCACCGTCCACATAGCTGTCCAGCGCTGCTGCGTACAAAGAGACACCGGATTCGCCAGATGCCTTGTTGACCAGCCGATCGAACATCACGCTTTTTTCATCTCGCGCTCACCGGGTGAAGGGCGATCTGTTCGAGCCACGTCATCCATCACCGCTTCGAGCGTCCAGTCTTCAACACTGTTCAGCACCCAGCAGTCGCTGTGTTTGAAGACGAAAATCTTCAAGAAGGTACCCTGCTGATCACGCACGACCACCTTGTTCGGAAACGCGATCTCGGTAGACAGGCTCAACGCGGCAGCATTTTCCGTACCCAGCACGCTCAATTCATCGGCGGGCAAATGCTTGACGCTGCGCACGACAACCTTGGGTATGTTGCCTTCAGCCACGACATGAGTTGCCTGAATCAGCAACGCGGTAAACGCTTTCTGTACCGCCGAGTCCGATGAAAAGATTTTGACGAAGTCAGCGAAGTTGTTAGCCGGGCATTGCTGTTCAGAAGAGGCGAAGGCGCTTGTGCACAGGACGGTGCTCAACAATGCGATGGAAAGCCAGTGGTTCAGCCTGCGTGTTGTCATACCGCAACTCGGTACCGCAAAAAAATGTTTCAACAGTGTTCTTCCTTGAGCCATTCAGGTCTTGCGTTTGGTGAATCGGGTAATGCATTGCTCTGGCCCGTTCATGCCCCAATAAGTGCTGAGCAACGCCTTACGCTTTTTGTCTACGCGCAGGTTGACGAAGCCATCGCCGCAATCGGGCTTAGCCTCTTCGAAGCGGTTTGTCTCAGGTTGGTAGATGAACACTCTGAAGTAGGAGTAAGTACCCATACCGTCATCAATCTGCCAGACAGAAAAGTCCTTCATACCGTCGAAATTGAAATCACCGATCTGCATATGCAGCGGTTTTTCCGCTTGAAAATTGATTGTCTGCGACTCGCTGTGCGCTGCGTTTTTAAGAGCGACATTCAGAGTGGAACCTTCGAGTATCAATGTCGCTTCGACGCCTTTGGCTGGACTGAACGTGGTTGGTTCGGCCCACACCGAGATCGTCCACAGCAGGGCAAGCAATGAAACCACTAGAGTTTTGAATTGCATTTACTCGTTCTACTCCCACTCGCATCCGGACTCTAGGGAGGAGTCGATGTTGGGGTTATTCAAGAAGTGGTAAACCTTTCCGTTGGACTTTTTCGTGTACTTCATCGAGACGATCTGCGCCCCTTGAGTCACGAAATCGTAGGTTCCCGCAACTTTGCCATTGACGACTTCAGACCACGTTGTGGCTCTCTGCCAAGGGGCGTCGGGACCGAGCATCTCCTCCTCGGAATCCGTCAACACAATGGAGATGGGCTCGCTGGACTTGGCGTACTTGACGAATCCACCTGACCACTTGCTGGATGAGTCGTAGTAGGTACGCAGTTCGAACTTCACCGGGCTGTCCTGTGAAAGTTCGAAGCAAAGTGATTCGGTGGTGACCTCCGCATAAGCCATCAGGGGGAAGAGGCTGACCAGCAGAAGAAGGGCTTTTTTCACGTTCATTTCCTTATGAGAGATCGGGGGCACTGCCTATTCCGATCCCGCTACACACTGCCCATCCTGAAGATCAGGAGCTAGCGCCCGATTTCCCGACAGATACCAACTCGCAAGCGACTGACTCTCGCAATAAGCGTTCTTCTCGGCATCGTAATAAAACGCGACCTTGTGCTTGGCCATCCCACCCCGGTTGGGGACAAACAACTCGACGGCGAACACGACATCGGGCAAAGCAGTTTTTCTATCCGACATCAGCGTGGGTGGCCCCAGAAACTTACAGGGCACGCCGTCAAAAGGCAGATCCAACCGGCCGTCTTGATACCTGTAAATCGCGCAAATGCCATTCGGATCTTCAATCACCACGGCAGCCATCGTTCCACCGCTCCAGTTCACCACGCCATCTGCAATGGCGCGAAAACTATCGGCAGGCATTTGGTTTTCCTTCGTGAGTGCAGCGACCATCGCGGTGGGCATTGTATGGCTTGTACTGACACCGGTTGGCGCTGCGCTTGCGGACAACGCCCACGTCAACGCCAGGAACAACAGGGGAGCGACTTTCACTCTGAATCTCCGATGGCATGGCTGACCGATATGCAATGCACGACCCTTACTGCGCCGTACATTCAGGTTCTGCGAGATGTTCACCATCAACTCGGAATTTGCATAATTCGGTAGTTTCATTCACTCCGACCAACGACATCAGCTTGAAGGTCAACTGCAATTCGGTGTCGGAAAACGTGGCCCTATCCAATGAAACATCGGTGAAGCCGTTGTTAAAGTTCTTCCCTTCAATGTCGCAGAACTCCATCGAGTCGCTCGCTGCTCCTTGTCCCCCAGGCTTGAGAATCTGAATATTGACGCAGGGGCTATCGAACGTTTGGTAATAACGGACCAGTTTTCCGGAAACTTGAGCAACATCGGCTTTATATATATCGACGACCGGCCCTCGTGCATTGCCTGCAAATGCACAACATGAAAAACACAAAACTGAAAACAGCGACAATCCTTTCAAGACTCACCCACTCCATAAACCTGCTGATCAAATGCTTTAGTTCACTGTTTGCTCTTGCCCGGAGCCATAGCCAATTGACGGGCTCGCTCTATCGTCGCGCGGATCAAGCAGGCATTCGACCACTCCCCGAAAACCGATTTAGACGATTTTGGCTCCACAAATAAATCTGTCACCTTTTTTTATTATCATGACAAATATATCAGCCCCTCTTTATACAAAAATCCTTATCTTTAACGGATGCAGGTATACGTGAAGACTTGCCAAGCACATTCATCTTATCGATATAACTCGCATAAAGAGGGCAAGCATCTTCTTTCATACCCAGATCCCAATAAGCATCTGCCAAATTCAGTATGGCAACTAACCTTTCAGGATACTTTTGGTGAATTTTCTTCAGAAGCAATACTGCTAAAGCACTCTCTTTATTACGGTATAAATAATAAGCATAATCATTGATCGCTCCAACATTATTATCCCCAACAATCAATGATATTTCATATACCAAATCTTTTGGAATGCTAATTCGTTCCCCACTTGTGCCGGGCTGAAGAAAAAGCCCCCCTTTTTCACCTTCAGGAAGCTTCTTCAATACATACTTAAAGTCTTTATTAATTTCAGCAACCTTTGCACTTTCACTCATGTTCTTGACAGCAGGACCATTACCAGAAAATTGGGAAAATTTTACGCAACACTCAATGCGCCGCACATCAAATCCACGAGGAATTCTATCCTCGCCTGGCACGTTCTCGTCGCCAATAGAATATTTTTCATCACGATCAGGCTCCTCCCAGCCGGACATTTTGTATAGCAAGAAATCGTTAAGACTTCGATCCCATCTGAAGTCATACTTCGTTATCAGTGTGTTATGCGGGTAGTAGTCAATCAGAAGTGAAAAATCACCTGGTATATATCCCTCTGAAAGCCCGCCGCTACCGAGCTCAAAACCACCTGTTATTTTTTTATCACTACCACCAATATCGATGGTTATATTTGAAAAAGTCTCATCTTCCGCAGAAGAGGACACAGCATAATGATCACATACTCCATCAGAATTCAGATCGATCTGACATTGAGTAGCTGCCTGCACAACGCCGAACACGGAAAAAAGCATGAAACCAAATAAAAACTTCATCATAGAGTTCCTCCAAGAGCAACTATTCGAGCTTCAGCATACTGTTTCGCGACAGACGCGGTGCGGGAAGATGCGTAGTATTTGCGGGTAGCATTGCCACTTACGGACGAGTCCGAGTTATATAGCTCAATAAAACGCTTATACCCTATAATCGCTTGATTTCGGTCTGCGGCCTTCCCGCTAGTTCCTCCCGCCGGATCACTCCATAGCCCCCAAGCAAACGAAAACTTGGCATTCTTATATGCTTTACTGTCAGCCAACTCATAGACGCCCAATTTATTCAGCTTGGCGCACCCTTTTATATCAAGCGCTTCAATTGCTCGATTCAAAAACTGCAATCTATCATCGTAACCATTGAAGCCACCATTCACCACGGCAGTACAATAGATAAAATCATCCAAATCCGAACTCGCAGTTAACTTTTTAAAATTCGCCCAGAACCACCCCACGGAAACCACACTATGAGGCAGCTGTGCCATTTTATTATAGTCGGGCGCGCCCAAGAAATTTTCGCCTATAAAAATACCATAAGCCTTATAGTTTTCTTCGTAAGTAATTTGGATCAAGCCCCGACCAATATATGGCGCATACGAAGGAAGACTATTATAACCCTCAATCGTAACTCCAAGACTGCCACTCTCATGTAACATCTGCGCCAAAACATGCGCCTTACTTATACAGGTAACAATTCCAGCCGTAGCGTACATTTCAGTTAGCAGATCTGTGTACTTGTCAATATTAGCCTGCGTAGCCGCTGGGGCAATTAATTTAATTTGCTCTTTAGTAATAACATCCGAACAACTACAGCCACCGCTATGTGCAAACGAAGAAATTAGTCCGACAGGATGAATATGTTGCACTCTCGCATCATTGGAGATTCCGTGCTGCCCCAACAGCTTGCTCCACCAACTGAGCTTCTCAATTCGCGCCTTTTCTTCTACCCATTCTTTATGAGGTTCAGAATCGCTATGCCCAATTATTTCGTCTAGGGCATCCCACTTATCTTTTTTAAAGTCCCACTCATTTTCATAACGGGTGACCATTTGCGATATTGGTTGAGAGAACCAAGGCTTGTTCAATGCTTCTGCAATCTCAGTCGGGGCGATTTTTTTATCCCCGTCCCTATCAAGTATTTTATACAGCTTCTCGTTAACGGAACCCGCAATAGCCGCCTCCACGTTTGGCAAATAGCCCTCACGCTCCTGCTCACTGAGATTCTCTTGGGCATGTAAAAACGCTGCAAAGTGATCGGCGTTGCTGGTGGTCTCTTCGATAAAATCGAAGCCATTCCACTCAAATGGTGAATGTCGCGAAATAACTATGTCTTGCTCCGCAAACCACCCATCAATCCCGTTACCGTCCTTGTCCCCCAAAAGACCATCTAGACGCCACCAATACGTGGTTGTCGTTGACTGCCCCATTGTGACTGTTTGTTTTATTTTTTTGTCCGCAGGTAGCGTCTCCAGCAATCCTACAGGGACATAAAAATCGTACCCCACATCATTCCCAGCGTCTGATGCCTTAGGAGGATTTGTAGCGTTCATACCTTGCACGTGCGTAATAAGCTTGGTGCCTACAGGTATTTTGACTATTGATTTCTCAGCGACGGGTGCCCCTGCGGCTTTAGCTTTACTCTGCTCAGTGAACGCCTTCACATCCTCACAGCTGAAAACCTCTAGGTGCAGGAGGTTCTTCGGAGCTGCATCTGAATGGTTTTGATACTTGCCAACATGCCCGAGAACTTCACCAGCTTTGATCTTGTATGTCGGAGAGAGGACAACAACATCTCCCATCGGGCTATGCGGCTCACTCTTCGGCGTAAGTGACTGCAGCCAAATAAACCCAGGAAACTTGCCATCCGCGCCGGCGGCTAGGGCTGGAGTCGCCTGGCCACTGACGATTTCGGCGAGCTTACGAAAGTTGTTAGGTGTCGCTTCGTCACCAAGCCGTACTTGTGCGCCTGCTGGTAAGTGGCTAAGCGGGAGGCCGCTGGTATGGGCGCCCCTGATATTCGCTCCGTGCTGAGCGCCTCCAGGGATAGGATCTTGAGCTTCGTTACCCACGAAATACTTGCCACCCCCCAAGTCTTTCAATTGACCCTTATATACCCATCCGCCCGCAGGCAAGCCTGCGATTTCAGGACTAACGCTGATAACCGCAACCCACATTTGATTCGCTGGGGCAGGTTGTGTAACCACGGTCGTCCCCCGGGGCAAAACTGCCAAGACGGGAAAGTGCCCGGCGTTACCACTTCGCATCCGGATGCCCAAAGGCTTGTCTGGAGCATTGGCCTTAACTTCATAAAGCCCCTTTCCCCAAAAACCCGGCCGGTCTTTAAGCGTAGGGTTCGCTTTGTAACCCTCCCAATCCAGCAAGTGCATATAGAGGCTGAAAAACGTCAGGCTTGGCCCTGCCACCGGCGAGCTTGCGGGAGCCGCCCCGGCTACAGGCGCCGGAGGTGCCGGTAACTCAAGTCGATGCTTAACCAGCACAAACCCCGTCGAATAAACCGAGTGCGTCGAGCCAAAATCCGAAGTCGGATACTTCTCGTCAATACGGTAGGCGACGACTTCTCCATCAGCGATGCACCTGACCTCCGTCAGATCCTTCACCAACCCTGAAGCTTCATCGAAATGAACGCCACCATGCCAAAGACCATTGGCCCCCAATGGGTAGTAACCGTCCTTTGCTTTAGCTAACGCTTTGTAGAACTGCTGTGGATCGGTCGCTTCGGCTGTCCCTACCTTCAGGGGATACGACCATTTTTGAATTTTGTTCGTTGTCTCTGTCATTACCAATTACCTGAATTCTGATCCCTGGTGGCTTGGATTGCCGTCGATGTATTACCCAGAAAAATTGAGCATGCGTTTTGGCTTGCGTTTGACCTGTTCTTCAGGCGCATTCAACAACGCCTGATCCATCAAACTCCCCGCCTTATCCTTATCCGCCGCCCCCGGGAGCACCGGCGGTTTGATCCCGATCCCGGTGCCACTCCCCGCCGACCCGCCAGCATTAATCTTCACCACCGGCCCAACCACCGTCACACCACCGCCATCGAGCTTGATAAAGCTCCCACCGCCCAGAATCGTCAGTTCGGTGCCGGCCTCAATCACCATCTTGTCGCCAGACTTCAGGTGGATCTCTTTCCCCACACTGGTCAACTGGGCGGTACCAAGTTTGACGTGCTGGCTCTCTCCTACCGTCAGGTGATCGTCAGCTTTCGCTTCGATCTTGCGGTCGGAGATGGTGGTGCGATGCTCTTCAGCCTTCAGCTCGGTGTAGCTGTTCTTCACCACAGTGTCGTGACGTTCATTCCCGACCCGAATCTTCTGGTCGTGCTCGACGTTTTCATCCCAATCGCGCTGGGCGTGGATGAAGATTTGTTCGGCGCCTTTTTTGTCTTCGATGCGCAGTTCGTTGTAGCCACCGCCGCCCGGGGAGCTGAGGGTTTTGAAGACGCTGCGGGTTTTGTTCGCCGGGAGGGCGTAGGGCACCGGGTTTTCCTTGTGGTACAGGCAGCCGGTGACCAGTGGCTGGTCGGGGTCGCCTTCGAGGAAGGTGACGAGGACTTCCATGCCGATGCGCGGGATGGAGATGGCGCCGTAGCGGTCGCCGGCCCAGGAGCTGGAGACGCGTAGCCAGCAACTGGTCTTGTCGTCGGCCAGGCCTTCGCGGTCCCAGTGGAATTGCACCTTGATGCGGCCGTATTGGTCGCAGTGGATTTCTTCGCCTTTGGGGCCGGTGACCATGGCGGTCTGGCTGCCGAGCACGCGGGGTTTCGGGTGTTCGAGGGCCGGGCGGTAGAACACGTCCCACGGGGTGGCGAGGAAGGTGTTGCGGTAGCCCTGGTGGAAGTCATCCTTGTTGTCGGTGGTGTCGCTGGTGACCGACTCTTCGAGGACTTGCGGTTGTTTGCCTTCGTGGAAGATTTCGGTGAGCAGCCAAAGGTCGTTCCACTCGCTGCGCGGGTGGTCGGACATTTCCATGAAGTGGCCGCTGACCAGTTTGGTCTGATCGCCACGACCTTCGGCCTGGCGGTAGTCGGCGCGGTGGCGTTCGAGGGCGCGCTGGCTGAGGAACTTGCCGCGCGCGCGGTCGATGAAGCGGCCGGGGTAGTCGTAGTCTTCCAGATCCGGTTCAGCGTCTTTGCTATCAAGAGCGCCGTCCGGTTTGTAGGCGGCTTCCATTTGCAGGCGCGGTTTTTCGAAGTCGTAGTCGCGGCGCGTGGTGCGGCTGGTGCGGGTTTCCAGGCGCAGCTTGAAACCTTTGATCACCGGTTCTTCGGCGACCATGCCGCTACCCTGCACATACGCGGTCGGTTGGCCGAGGTTCGGGAACACGGTCTGGTCATCGCCGAACACCAGCAGGTGGCCTTTCTTGCTGTGCTGGAAGTGGTAGTGAATCCCCTCCTCTTCGCACAGACGCTGGATGAAATGCAGGTCGGTTTCGTCGTACTGCACGCAGTAGTCGCGATCCGGGCACGGCTGGCTCAGCTGAAAGCTGTAGGCGTTGCCCTTGATGCCGTGCTCGTCGAGGATCAGCGCGATGATTTTCGGCGCCGACATCTGTTGGTAGATGCGCTGGTTGGTGCGGTGATGCAGGTATTGCAGCTGCGGCACCAGCGAAACCTTGTAGCGGGTCAGGCGCTTGCCGGCATCGCCCTGGGCGACGCGGTAGATCTGGCCGTGGATGCCCGAGCCTTGCGGATCGAGGGCGAGGAACGCCTGTTTGTGCAGGAGTTTTTCCAGGTCCAGATCGGGGTTTTCGCTGACCAGTTCCAGGTCGAAACGGAATGGCTGGCTGATGCCTTCGGTGCCGGTGAACGACAGCACTTGCAGGTCGCCTACGTAGTCTTCAACGGTGAGGCTGAAGTGCGTTTCGTTAGCTGGGTTGAACATAAAGTGCTCCCTGTTCGAATGTCATCCGTTACGCCCGCAGTCGCAAACGCTGCAGCCAGGACGAAGTGGCGCCCAAGGCGTCACGCAATTGGTCGGCAGTGATGTTGCGCTCTGCCGGGTCAAAGGCCAGCGCGGTACGCAGCGCGGGCCAGCAGTGTTTCGGTAGATTCGACGGTGCTTGCAGCTCGCGCTCCAGGTGTTCGTCACGGGCCTGGGTCGACGGCAAGCGGCGGAACGGGGGTTTGCCGCCCGCCAGTTCATAGATCACGCAGGCCACGCCGTACACGTCCGCGCTGGCCGACAGCGGTTGGCCCTCGAGCAGTTCGGGGGCGGCGTAGCCCGGGGTCCAGGCGTTGAAACGCTCGCGACTCAAGTGCGGCAGGCCGGGCAGGATGCCCTCCTCGGCTTGTCCTAGACCGAAGTCAAACAGGCGCACGCCGTCTTCGCAGAGCATGACGTTGCTCGGTTTCATGTCACCGTGCAGCACGCCGCGACGGTGGGCGTAGGCCAGCGCGTCGAGCAGCGGCAGCGCGATGTCGCGCAGTTCTTTCCACGGCAGGCCCAGTGGCCGCTCGCAGAGCAGTTTGTCCAGGGTCAGGCCACGCATGAGTTCCATGGTGATGAAGGCCCGCTGGCAATCGGTGTCCACTTCGAACGTGTGCGGTCGCAGCACGTTGTCGTGGCGCAGGCGTCGGGTCAAGGCGAACTCGCTGTAGAGCAAGGCACTGGCGTCCGGCGACTCGGCAAATTCTTCGCTGAGGATTTTCAGCGCAATGTAGGGATCGGGATCGCCGAACTGTTCGTGCAGCAGATCCCGGGCCCGGTAAACCGCACCCATGCCGCCGGCCCCGAGCAGGCGCTCGAGGTGATAGCGGCCGGCGAGTACGTCCGGCAGTGCGCCGATGCTGGCCTTGGTTGGCGCCAGCAAAGGCTCTGCCTTGTTTTCGCTGGCGAAGGCGAAGTAAGTCAGGTTGTTGGCCTGCTCTTCGCTCATCAGCAAGTCGTCGACTGAGGATTCGATTTCAGTCATTGGCGGATCACCACGGCCGTCAGGTTGTCGCGAGCGGCACCCCGCAGGGCGCCGTCGAACAGACGTTCCAGCGCCACGTGTGGCGCCGCCAGGCTGAGGGCGTTGCCGAGGGCATCGCTGCTCAGGCCTTGATACAAACCATCGCTGCACAGCAGGAATACATCGCCCGGATAGACCTCGAGTTCCAGCACATCGAGGGTCAGTTGTTCCGCCGCGCCGACCGCCCGGGTCAACGCCTGGGCCGCCGGGTGCGCCGCTGCCTGTTCGACGCTCATCTGTTGCTCGTCGATCAGTTGTTGTTGCAGCGAATGGTCCTTCGACAGCTGATACAACCGCTGTCCGCGCCACATGTAGCAACGGCTGTCGCCGGCCCAGATGCAGGCCGCACGATTGCCTTCCACCAGCAGCGCCACGACGGTGCTGCCCATGATGCTGTCGTGGCGCCCGGCGGTGACGGTCAACTCCTGCCCCAGGCGCCGGTTCAGCCAGTGCAGGCACTGGCGGATGGCTTTGAGGCGTTCGTCGAAGTCTTCGTGCTGCGGCAGTTCAGCCAGGCTGGCGACGATCAACTGGCTGGCGATGTCGCCACCCTGATGACCGCCCATGCCGTCCGCGACCACCCACAGCCCATGCTGCGGGGTGTCGAGGAAGGCATCTTCGTTGCGCGACCGCACCTTGCCCGGATCGGTTCGCGCCGCGCTGCGCCAGGGACTGGCCACCAGCATCAGAGCTGCACCGGCATACGGAAGGTGCGCAGCACGCCCATGTCGAACGGATTCGGCGTGCGCTGGCTGGTCAGCAGGTAGTTGGCGCGCAGGCCACCTACGTCGGCCTTCAGCACCAGCACGTCGCGACCGGTCAGGTACTCGGTCTGCATCAGGTCGAACAGACGGAACAGCGACCACGGGCCGGAGTTCTTCTCGATGCCGATCGGGCGTCCGGCCATCTTGTCCATGACCAGGCTGGTGCGACCGTCTTCAGCATCGGTCGGCCACTTGAAGCTCATGGGCAGGATCGGACCGTGGCGGTATTCCATGGTCTTGTCGCCGAACTTGAACTCGGAACGGCTGACCGCCGGATCGAGGGTGTACGGCTCCAGCTTGAACTGCACGGTCGGCTCGGCCGGGTTGATCGAGAAGAAGCTCTGACGGATGTTCAGGGCCGCCGCCATCTGGTCGAGGAACACCTTGGACACCGGCAGGCTGCGACCGTCGATGCTGCGCATCCGGTAGTTGCCCGGATCACCGCTGACGAACGGACGCATGTAGCTGTCGAAGAAGCGGTCGATGGTGCCTTGAGCCCGGAAGAACTCGCGGAAATCGCTGATCGCCACATCGCTGGTGCTCGATGCGCTGAACGGGTAACGCTGGCTGATGGTCTTGCCATACACGCTGTACAGCTCGCTCTGATAACGGCCGTTCAGGTATTGATAGGCATCGTTGAGCACCAGGCGCCACGAGTCTTCGGCCAGCACGTTGAACCACACGCTCAGCGGACGCGGCAGACGACCGGACGCATTGCGCAGGTTGGTCAGCGCATCACGCTGACCGCTCATGCGGGTCTTGGCCAGTTCGAACGCGGCTTGCTCCGGCGTACTGGAACGGGCGAGGCCCGCCAGTTGCAGTTGCAGGTCGTTGAGTGCGGTGAATGCCGGGGTCAGGTCAGCGGCCGGGCCGTTGTTGTCGTCGAGCAGCTTGTGCAGCGGCTCGAAGCGACGTTGCAGAGCCTTCTTGGCGGTGTCCGGCAGGTTTTTCGCCACGTTCATGGCCGAAGCCTTGTCCGCGACAGCGGAGGCCAGTTTGCCGACCTTGCCCAGTTTGCCCTTCTGCCCCGCCAGCGCATCGGCGGCGTCACCGGCTTCGTCCACCGGCTCAGGGGCTGCCTGGAAGCGGGTGTTCTCGCGAACTTCGGTCAGCAGTGCCAGCACCGGCGAGTTGGCCGAGGTCAGGCCCGCCAGTTGTTCGGCGCCTTCACCGGCATCGCTGATCGGCGGCAGCGCCACCTGGCCAACGGCCTCGCTCCAGTAGTTGGCGTAGTCACGGAAGTACAGTTGCTCCAGCTCGACCATCAGGCGACGCAAGTCCATGTCGCTGATGCCGGCGCCTTCGCCCAGCACCCAGTTGTCACGCAGGATGTCGGTCACCAGCGACGCGCCTTGTACCGAGAAATACTGCTGATAGCCGGTCTGGGTGTAGAAGCCCGGGATGACGTATTCGGTGCCGATGAACAGCGAGCCCTGCGGGCCGAGGTGCTGGCTGAAGCGGTAGTCCGGCAGGTTGCGCGCCTGCTCGCGGAGCATGCGATAAACCACGGCGGCCAAAGATTCGCTACGCAGGACCTGACGCGCCTGAGTCACCAGTTGCTCGTTGAGCGGGTAGATGAACGGCTGCTTGAGCAGACGCTCAAGGTGCGCGTTCAGACCGTTCTGCACCGCGGTGTTGCCGGTGTAGCGCTGCGACCAGTCAGCCGCGATCCAGTCCTTGAGCCATGCCGCGTCGCGACGATCCTTCATGTTCAACATCAGGTACGCGCGCAGGCTGTTGATCAGCTTTTCGCGGTCCTTCATGTTGGCGCGGATCTGGCCTTCGAGCATCGTTGCGACACGCGGCAGCAGTTGCTTTTCAAGCTCGCGTTCGTAGGCTTCCTTGACCACCGGACTGACGTCCTGGCCTTGATACAGACCGACACGCTCGTGGTAAGACACGTCGCTCTTGTTCGGGAACACCTGGGTGGCGGCGTAGCTGGAGTCGAGGGTTTTCAGTGCGCCCATGGCGTCATCGCGCGGCGACAGTGCCGTGCGTTGCTGGGTCCAGTTCTGCGCCAGGTTGCGCAGGTCTTCCAGACGCTCGTAGTTGGCCGAAAAACCACCGGCCCAGAGCATGCCGAACAGGACCAGCGCGCCCAGTGCGCCGACGTACAGCGCACGCTGGCCCCAGTGGATGCGGCTGCGCTCGCGCTTGTCCAGACCGGCCAGATCGGCCTCGGGGAAAATCACCCGGCTGAGCAAGTGGTGGATGAAACGCGAACGACCGCTGCGCAGCGTCGGCAACACGCCGGCGCTCATGCCCAGACTCGCGCCGATGCCGGCGGTGGTCGAATCCATTTCGTGGGTCAGGTGCGGTGCGCTGGTCAGGTAGAAACCACGCAGCTGCGTCGCACGCTGGTAGCGGTTGCCGGTGAACGCCATGTCGACGAGCAGGCACAGACGCTCGCCGATCTGGCCCATCTGGTGCGGGAAGTCG
Source organism: Pseudomonas sp. 58(2021) (assembly GCF_017491585.1). Taxonomy (NCBI): domain Bacteria; kingdom Pseudomonadati; phylum Pseudomonadota; class Gammaproteobacteria; order Pseudomonadales; family Pseudomonadaceae; genus Pseudomonas; species Pseudomonas sp. 58(2021). Next base: position 181,359 of record NZ_JAFGYZ010000007.1, on the reverse strand, counting down.
AGGATGCGGCCCCGGCGCTGGGTATCGCGCTCGGAGTGCATGCGCATGATCACCTGGCTGTTGAGGCGACGCAGCAGCTCTTCGAACTCGTTGCGCAGCACCGCCACGTCGGTGCCGACCTGATCCTTGCGGAAACTGGTGCCCAGCACCTGATCGCTTTCTTCGCGGGTCAGTTGGTCGAAGAACTCGTCGAAGCCCAGCAGCTTGTCAGCCTTGCTCAGCACCAGATACACCGGCACATCGACGTGCAGCTTCTGATAGACGTCTTGCAGACGCGCACGCACCTGGCGGGCCAGGGTTTCGATGTCCTGTTCGCTGCCGCTGGTCAGGGTTTCCACCGGAATGGTCACCAGCACACCGTTCAACGGACGACCACGACGACGCTTGCGCAGCAGCTCCAGCAAGGTGGTCCAGGCGCTGCCGTCGACTTCCGCATCCGGCTGGGTCAGGTAGCGGCCGGCGGTGTCGATCAGCACACCGTGGTCGGCGAAGTACCAGTCGCAGTGGCGGGTGCCGTGGGTATCACGGGTCAGCTTGCGGTCGATCTTGTTGATCGGAAATTCCAGCCCGGAGAAGTCCAGCAGGCTGGTCTTGCCGCTGGCCTGCGGGCCGATCAGCAAGTACCACGGCAAGTCATTGCGCCAGCGCTCGCTGCGGCCGCGATACAGGCTCGACGTCTTGAGGGTTTTCAGGGCGTCCTTGAAACGCTCCTTCAGCTCTTTCTGCTCTTCGTCGATCAACTCTTCGCGGCGGATACGGTCCTGCCCGTCTTCGGTTTCTTCGACGGCTTTCTTGCGGATACCGGCGCGCCAGCTGACGAAGACCATGGTCAGGCCCCAGATCAGGAACAGCACGCTGATGGTCAGCAGACGCGACGTCGCGCTCTCCCAGAACTTGTAGTCATCTACCGCCAACAACGGGCCGACGAACCACACCAGCAGCGCCACGAACAGCACCAGCAGCAGGGTCCAGACCCAGGTCTGGCGCAGGAAGGCGCCGACTTTCTTGAAAAACTTTTTCATCACACGTCCCTGTTTACGGCTGCGACTGCGGCTGGGCCGCGGCCGGATCAAGCGGCTGATAAGGTTGCAGAACGGTGTCGCGCTGCTCGCCCAAGACCCAGGCGAAGCCCGAATACATCATCACCAGGCAGACGAAGGTGAACAGCACCACCATCCACGCCGGCACGATGCGCACCAGGTTGCGGCGCTGATCGTTGAGGCCTTCCCACTGCGGCGACAATTCACGCGGCACGTCGCCGCGCAACTGACGGATCTGCCGGTACAGGGCGTCGCGGATGCCTTCGAGCTCCAGCATGCCGCGCGCCTGCACGCGGTACTTGCCCTCGAAACCGAGGGACAGGCACAGGTACATCAGCTCCAGCATCGGCAGGTGCTTGACCGGGTTTTTCGACAGCCGATCGAGCAGCTGGAAGAACTTCTCGCCACCGAAGGTTTCGTTGTGGAAGCTGCTGAGCAGGCTCATTTGCGACCACTCGCTCTCGTTGCCCCACGGCGTGGTCACGACAGCTTCGTCGACCACGGTGCAGAGCACGTATCGGGCGGCCATCACCTGGCTGCTTTCGGCGCCGTTGTGCAGGGCGCGCACTTCAAACAGCTTGAGCCCGGCGGTCAGGCGCTCGTTGAGCGCGTAGAGGTCTTCGCGGGTTTCGCTGTGCTTGAGGCGCACCACTTCCGACAGCAGTTCGGACGAGGCCGCCACCAGCGAATTGAGGCTGATGTTGAAGGCTTCCGCCGGGCGCAGGCGCGCGGCGTAGATCATCCGTTCTTCCAGTTGTTCGAAGCGCGGCGGCGCGGCGAAGTCGGTCAGCGGACTCGCCGCCGGGCCATGGCCCTGACGGTCGAGCAGGACGGTTTTGTCGTCCTGGTTGTGTTCCATGTCCTTGATCATGTCGGTCAGTTCCTGATGGCCCAGAATTTCAGTTCAAGCTCGGCGAATTCGCCGGACACGTGGAACGCGAAGCCGCCGGAGCGCTCGAGTTGTGCCAGGTCTTCGGAACTGAGTTCGAGGATGAAATAGGTTTTGTTGGAGTGGAACGCGATCTGCCGCGGGGCCACCGGCAACGGTTTGACCTTGATCCCCGGCAGGTGCAGGTTGACCAGTTGGCGGATACGCTCCACCGGGCCGACCTTGAGGTGCGCAGGCAAGCGATTGCGCAGTTCTTCGGAGTCGCAGTTGGCACTGGCTGCCAGCACGAACGACGCCGAGCCCAGCAGTTTGTGGTCGTGCAGCGGCGACACGATGATCCCGTACTGACGCGCTTGCAGGATCAGCTCGATGGCGTGCTGTTCCAGCACCATCGACAGCACCTGACGGATCGACTCCATCAGTTTGCGGAAGCTCGCGCCCTGGTCGGCGTGGGAGTAACGGCTGTCCAGGCGCGGGCGTTTGCTGTCGCTGGAGAAGGTCGCCAGATCGCCAAGCATGGTCAGCAGCGTGCGGTACAACTCTTCCGGGTGAACCTGCTCCAGGCCCAGGTAGTGGCGCAGCAGCAGTTCGGTGCGGTTGATCAGTTGCAGCATCATGAAGTCGCCGATCTCCGCGCCGCCGACCTTGCCGTTCGAACGAATCCGCTCGGCAATGGTGTCGCCCCGGTGACCGAGCATGCTGATCACTTCCTTCAGGCACGACAGCAGATAGCTGGACGCGTGGGCCTGAATGTAGGTCGGCACGAAATCCGGGTCGAGGCTGATCACGCCGTCGGGCGTGGTGTCGAGCACGTCGCAGATCTTCAGCTTCACGTAGGCCTGGTCGCTCTGCTGCTCGCCGAGCAACAGCTTGAAGTCCGGACGACCGCAACTGACCTGACTGGCGGAATCGTCTCCCGCGTTGGAGTCGGCGACTTCGGCGTCATACGCGGTGTAACGCGCAAGAACGTCCGACTGCTCCGGGCGACGGGCCTCGATGTGGTTACCGGTAACCAGTGGCAGCGCCAGATAGATCGGCATGTTGCCGGTGTTCGGCGGCACGTCCAGCGCCAGCGGTTCGGTGTTGCCACCGAGTTCGAACAGGCTGCCGTCCGGCAGGATCCCCGAGGCTTCACTGATCACCAGCTTGCCCATGTTGAGGAACTGCAAGTCGATCTGAAGGTTCAGGAAACCCCAGGTGTAGCCGCCCAGCAACTGGGTACGGGTCTTCATCTGGTGATCGTAGTAGCGGTCGTTGTGCTGGAAGTGCTGCGGACGCAGCAGCATGCCTTCCTGCCAGATGACTTTATGGGTATTCATGATCAGTCATCTGCCTTGGCGAGCGCTTCGTGGGTGTTGCGGATGCCGGTCCGATCGAGGGTCAGATCGGCTTCGGTGACCTCAAGCGGCGTGACCTGGAATGTGTAGCGCCATTTGGTTTCCGGCAGGTCGCGGTACGCGGCGAGGATGCCGACGTAACGGCTGCCCTCCTCCACGCTGAGCTTCATTTCCACGGTTTCACCCGGGCGCAGTTCGAGTTCTTCGCTGGCCACCAGATCCGGGTTGAGGGATTCCTTGGCGCGTTCGTACAGACTGAAGAAATCGGCGTTCTCGAAGGTCACCGGGTGCTTGAGTTCAAACAGGCGCACCACGATCGGCGACGGACGCCCGTTGAGGTCCGGGTTCAACTGATCGCTGCCGGTGATCTTCAGGTTGACCTTGGTCACTTTCGAATACGGCGACATCGACGAACAACCGGCGAGCAGCACCAGTACGGTGAGCGCCGTCAGCGTCTTGAAAAAAGCGGTCGAGCGGCGAGACATGCGCATCATCCTTGGTGGTCGGTGTGGAGGGTGGAAATCAGGCGGATCTGTTCTTCGTAGGCCTGGGCGAAGTCGCGGGCCAGCAGGCGCTCGCTCCAGTCATCGTCCTGACGCAACGCCTGGTGGTAACGGTTGAACGCTCTCCAGCGCCCGCCGGAGGTGGCGAGCAGTGGCTTGTTGTCGCGCTCGAATCGCAGGGTCAGCTGTTCCGGCGAGAAGTGCTCCAGGGTGCCGCGCACCGCCGCGCGGCTGGCGGTCAACAGCGCCACCTGATGCGCCTGCAAGTCGCGGAACGCACGGGAGATCGCCTGCTCGGCCGGCAAGTGTCCCGGCTTGTGCGGCTGCAACAGGATGTCCAGCGCTTCGCTCGGATCGACGGCAAATTTCAGCGGGTTCTTGTTGGTGCCTTGCACGGTAGTCTGGGCCAGACGCAGCTCGTTCTTCAGCTCCGAGCGGGTGCGCAGGCTCTGTTGCAGACCACCGATGCTCTGGCGCAGCAGACGTGCCGCATTCAGCGCGAGGGCTTCACGTTCGTCGTGGCCGAGGTGCTTCACGTCCACGCCGAGGGCTGCGCCGAATTTGTCCCAGAACGTTTCGCTCTGACGCTCGACGGCTTTCGGTGCAGGCGCAGGCTCAGGTTTGGGCTCGACGATCAGCTCCGGCACCATCAGGCTTTCCATGTCGATGCGCGCATAGTCGGCGCGCTGACGGGAGTCTTCAGGGTCGGTCACCGGTGCGAGCATTTCCTCGAATTCCGAGTACACGCGCTCTTGCTGCTCCAGCGACTTCAGCGGATCGAGATCGAGGAACGCATCGTCCGGAATGATGCTGCCGGCGGCGCGTGGCAGGCCGACTTCACCGTCGAACGTCGCCGGGTCGCGCACCAGTCGTGCGCGAATCTCGAAGTCGCCCAGCACGTAGGTGCTGCCGTGCTCGATGCGCACCGGCTCGCCCTTGTGCAGGCGCGCGCCGCTGTCGCCGTCCTGAACACCGTTGCTGCTGGTGTCGGTCAGGAAAAACGTGCCCTCGCGATAGCTGACGATCGCGTGGTGATTGGACAAGTGACGCTTGCGGTCAGGGATGATCCAGTCGCAGTCCTCACCCCGCCCGATCACGCCACCGGCCTGTTTGAAGGTCCGCTGGCACAGCTCGGTGGGCACGAACTGCTTGGTGTTCAGCATTTCGAAAACCAATTCCATGTTTGATGCTCCTTGCGGTCACTTGCCGCGATTGGCCGCCTGCGGATCACCCAATGGGCGGTAATCGTTATCGTTGAATTTGTAATTGCCGCTGCAGCCGCCGAGGCCGCATAGAACGACGAGGGTCAGCAGGACAGTGTGCCAGTGACGAACAGACATCAGAGGGTCTCCAGGTGTAGACAAAGCACAAAGCGCCGACCCTTTCGGGCGGCGCTGATATAAGCGGACGAGGTGAATCCGACGGACTTTCGCCTACCCATCGAAATCACCCAGATTGATGTTCAAGCGACCGAGCCGGTACAGCAGCGTGCGGCGCGGCAGGCCCAGTTCCCGGGCGGCGAGCGTCTGGTTGCCATCGTTCTTGCGCAGGCAATCGAGCAGTAGATGGCGTTCGACCTGCTCCAGTCGTTCGCGCAAATTGAGGCCGCAGTTGTCTTCCGGCATCGGTTCCAGGCGAAGTGAGAAATGCTCGGCCAGCAACTCGCCGCCTTCGCACAACAGCACCGCCCGCTCGACCAGGCCTTTGAGTTCACGCACGTTGCCGGGGAAGGTGTAACCGGACAGGTGTTCCAGCGCCGCGTCCGACCAGCGCACCGGATCGCGTTGCAGGAAGGTGCAGGCCTTGTCGGCGAAGTGTTTGGCCAGGTCGAGGATGTCGCCTTCGCGCTGGCGCAGGGCTGGCAATTCGATCGGAAATTGCGCGAGGCGGTAGTACAGGTCCTCGCGGAATTTGCCTTCGCTGACCAGCACCGACAGATCGCGGTGCGTCGCGGCGATGATGCGCACGTCGATCTTGTGGGTGTCGTTGGAACCCAGCGGACGGATCTCGCCTTCCTGCAACACGCGCAGCAACTTGGCTTGCAGCGACAGCGGCATGTCGCCGATTTCGTCGAGCAACAGCGTGCCGCCGTTGGCCGCGTCGAACAGCCCGGCGCGGTCACGGTCGGCACCGGTGAACGCGCCTTTGCGGTAGCCGAACAGCTCACTTTCCAGCAGGTTCTCCGGGAACGCCGCGCAGTTCTGCACGATGAACGCCTGGGACCGGCGGGGCCCACAATCGTGGATCGCCCGCGCGACCACTTCCTTGCCGGTGCCGGTCTCGCCACGCAACAGCACGGTGTACGGGCTGTGCAGGACTTTGCTGATCAACGAGTAGGTCTGGCGCATGGCCGCGCTCTTGCCGATCAGGCCGTAGCCGCTTGCACTCGGCAGACTGCGCACGACCGGCGCGGCCGCATCCACCGGCTGGCGCAGACGTTGCAGCAAGTGCAACTGTCCGAGCACGAACGAGCCGAGCTGACCGAGAGAATCGGCAAACCCTTGCAGGTTGATGTGACGACGGCTGGCGCACAGCAACAACCCCTCGACAGCCTTCTGCGGATTGACCAGCGGCACGCACAACAGCGACTGCCACGGCGTGGACGACGCCGGCAGAAAACTGGTTTCTTGCAGGCTGCCGCCCAAGTCGTCGAAGCTCACCACGCGGTTCTGGCACAGGGCAAATTGCAGCAACTGCTCGCCGTTGTAGTCCGCCGGCAGGCTCGCCGCTCCACGCGGCTGCAACAAGCCGTCGAGGCACTCGGCGTTCATTCCCAGGCACGTGTGGGTGGCATCGAGCAGATACAGCTGCGCCAATTCGCAACCGCTCAACCCGGCCACGCCGCGCACGAAGTCACCCAGCAGCGCAGCACCGTCCGCCGCCCGCGACAGACTGGCGAACTGCGCCAGCAAGGCTTCGGCATAGAGCAGTGGCTGCGGCACTTGAGTGAACATCACACTCACCTCAGGCGAACTCGCAAGTCACGCTGGCTTCGCCGTCGAGCGTCGCATGCACGCGCTTGAGGCTTTCACCGGTGGCCATGGCGTCGAGCAGGCGGTCAGCCACCAGCGGCAGCACGTGCTGGTCGAGCAAATGGTCGATCAGGCGCGCACCGCTTTCGCTTTGCGTGCAACGCTCGGACAGGTGATCGACGAGGTTCTGGCACCAGGTGAAATCCAGTTGGCGACGGTTCAGGCGCTCGCCCAGACGACCGAGTTTGATCTCGATCAGCTCGCGCAGCACCGGGCCGCCGACCGGGTAGTACGGCACCACTTTCATCCGCGCCAGCAGGGCCGGTTTGAAGTGTTTGCTGAGCACCGGGCGAATGGTTTCTTCCAGCACTTCGGCAGTCGGACGTGCGCCGTCTTCGCAGAGGTCGCTGATCTTGTCGCTGCCCAGGTTCGAGGTCATCAGGATCAGCGTGTTGCGGAAGTCGATCTCGCGCCCCTCGCCGTCGTTGGCCACGCCCTTGTCGAAGATTTGGTAGAACAGGTTGAGCACGTCCGGGTCGGCCTTCTCGACTTCATCGAGCAGCACCACCGAGTACGGCTTCTGGCGCACGGCTTCAGTGAGCATGCCGCCCTCACCGTAACCGACGTAGCCTGGCGGTGCACCGATCAGGCGGGAAACGGTGTGCTTCTCCTGGAACTCGGACATGTTGATCGTGGTGATGAAACGGTCGCCGCCGTACAGCAGGTCGGCGAGTGCCAGGGCGGTTTCGGTCTTGCCGACGCCGCTCGGGCCCACCAGCAGGAACACGCCGACCGGTGCGTCAGGTTTGTTCAGGCCGGCAGCAGTGGCGCGCATCGAGCGATCCAGTGCGTGCACGGCCTGTTCCTGACCACGGATGCGGGTGCGCAGGTCAGTGGCGAAGCTCGCGACCTTGGCGTTGTGTTCACGGGCCAGTTGCGCCAGCGGCACGCCGGTCCAGGCGCTGATCACTTCGGCCACCAGACGCGGGCAGACTTCGAAGCTGACCAGACGCTCCTTGACCTGAGCGGCGGTCAGGGCACTGTGGGTTTCGTTGAGCTGTGCTTCCAGCGCTTCGACGCTTTGGCCTTCTTCAACTTCAGCGACCACGGTTTCGATCACCGTGCCTTCGGCGTCTTCCTCAACGCTGACGGTTGGCTCGATGGCGGCAGCTTCACGGGCCTTGGCCAGTTGCTGACGCAGTTCCAGCAGGCGCTCGGCCAGTTGCTTCTGCTCGGTCCACAGGGTTTCCAGTGCGACCATTTCGTCTTCGGCTTCGTCCAGGCGCGCTTCCAGTGCCTCCAGCGCTTCGTGGTCGATCAGCAGACCGGCTTCGGCATCGCGACGCAGGGCCTGACGCTGACGGCCACCTTCAGCCAGTTCGCCACGCAGGCGCTCCAGGCTTTCAGGGGCAGCGGCGAGGCTGATGCGAACACGGGCGCACGCGGTGTCGAGCACATCGACCGCCTTGTCCGGCAGTTGCCGACCGGCCAGGTAACGGGCGGACAGTTCCGCTGCCGAAACCACGGCGTCGTCACGCAGGTAGATGCCGTGGCTCTTCTCGTAGACCTGAGCCAGGCCACGCAGGATGGTCACCGCTTCGCTCACGGTCGGTTCGTGCAATTGAACCGGCTGGAAACGACGGGCCAGCGCCGGGTCTTTCTCGAAGTATTTCTTGTACTCGGCCCAGGTGGTCGCGGCGATGGTGCGCAGTTCGCCACGGGCCAGCGCCGGTTTCAGCAGGTTGGCCGCGTCGGAACCGCCGGCATTGCCGCCCGCGCCGATCAGGGTGTGGGCTTCGTCGATGAACAGGATGATCGGCTTCGGCGAGGCTTTGACCTCGTCGATCACGCCTTTCAGACGACGTTCGAATTCACCTTTGACGCTGGCGCCCGCTTGCAGCAGGCCCATGTCCAGCGACAGCAGCTCCACGCCTTTGAGCACTTGCGGCACTTCACCGGCAGCGATGCGCGAGGCCAGGCCTTCGACGATGGCGGTTTTACCGACACCGGCTTCACCGACCACGATCGGGTTGTTCTTGCGGCGACGGGCGAGGATGTCGACCATCTGGCGGATCGCGCCATCGCGGCACAGCACCGGGTCGAGTTTGCCGTCGCGGGCCTGTTGCGTCAGGTTGTGGGTGAAGCGCTGCAGCAGCGATTCGCCCTGAGCGGCCGGCTTACCGTTGGCGGCTGGTTGCTCCTGTTGCGACAGAGCGAATTCTTTCAGGCGATCAATGTTCAGTTTGGCGAGCAGCGGCTGATAACGGCTGCCGGCGTAGCGCATCGGGTTGCGCAGCAGCGCGAGGATCAGGGCGGCGTCTTCAACCGAGGTCTGGCCCAGTTCGAGGTTGGCTACCAGCAGCGCGTCTTGCAGCCACTGCACCAGTTCCGGGGCAAACACCGGGTTGCGCGAGGCACTGTGTTCAACGCGAGATTGCAGCGCGGCGCTCAGTTCGCCAGCGTCAACGTCGGCATCCTGCAGTGCGCGGGAGAGCAGACCGTTCGGGCGCTCCAGCAGGCCGAGCAGCAAGTCTTCGACCAAAATCTTGCTGCCGCCACGGGCCACGCAGCGCTCGGCCGAACGCTCCAGATCGCGACGGGTTTCGGCGTCCAGCGCCTGGATGAGTTGTTGCAGGTCTACGTTGATCATGGCTCACGTCCTTAATGAATTTTGCTGCCCAGGGTCACCACGCCGTCTGCTTTTTCGCAGCCCAGCCAACTGGTCCACCCCAGGCGACAGTCGTTCTTCTCGCCAATGCGCAGTTCACGGATTTCTTCCGGGCGCAGCACCAGGCGAATGTCGTAATCGAGCGGGTCACGCAAGGTGAACCGCACCAGCGCGCAGAGCGGCTGGTAACCGAAACCGATGGGCAGGAATTCGTGGAATCGCTCCCAGTCGAGTTCGGTGATGTGAATGCGGAATTTGCCGCTGCGGTCGCGCACGCGTTCGCCCAGCACCAGGTCTTCACCCAGTACGCTGTTGGCGAAGCCGAGGCGGTTGCGCTGTTCTTCGAGGATTTCCACGCGGCGCTCGATGCACTGCTCGATGACCAGGTCTTCGTGCTTGAAGTAGTAACGCAGCACCGCTTCGATCAACGCCGCCGAGTGCGCGCGCAGGCTCAGCAGGCCGAGGTACGGCAGCAGGCGTTTCCAGTTCAGTTCCTTGGCTTTTCGGATCTCGTCGCCGCCGAGGCCGATCAGGGCGAACAGCTGCGACGAAAACGGGTCGACCGCGCCGCTCTGGAAGCTCGCGCGATAGCGGTACTTGCGCCAGATCGGCAGCATCAGCCGTTGCAGGCGATGGTGGAACAGGTCGAGGAAGTTGCGCGTCGGGTTGCCGTCTTCGCTGTCGCCCAGGGCTTGCTCGCCGTAGAACGCCGGCAGCGGCGAACCGGAACCGACCAGGCCGATCAGGTTGAACCGCAGGCGCGCGCGCATCTGCCCGTGCTCTTCGAAAAACTCCACGCGATCGACATCGCTGCGCGGAAATCCAAGGCTCGGGTTGGCCTGGAATTCCAGCTGGTCGTACAGGTCGTCTTCGCTCAGGTACGGGTGCGCATCGCGCAGCCGGTCGATCACCAGCAGCACGGCCTGAAACAGCGAGTACTCGCGTATTACCTTCGTCAGCCCGCTTAAAGCAGGGGCTGCAGGCCCATACGTGGTGTCCATTGGTACACCTCTCCCTGTGTGCTTTTTACCCGCAGCTCATGGAATGAATTGAGACTGGCGTAAAGCGCGAAAAACTCGTTGAGAACCGAGGCGAAGACGAACAGGTCGCCCTCACCGATATACCCTTCCGGGTCGATGGTCAGTTCGGTACGCAGACCGCGCACCGGCAGACCACGGTGCAACCGGTCCACGTGGTGATGCTTGATCAGTTTCAGACCGCCGAGCAGGCGTTTGCTGACCTTCTCCGCGTGCTGGTCGTAGTAGCGCGGCAGGTCGTAGGTTTCGAGAATCACCTTCAGTGCATTGACGTCGGCCAGCGACAGATAGTTAAGCGACATGTTGCTGATCAGCTTCCACAGGAAGTCACGGTTCAGCGGCGGCGCGAAACTGGAAGTGGCCGGGGTGATGTTGCGGAAACTCAGGAACTCCGGGGTCTCTTCACAGGCCATGCAGATCTGCCCGAGCTTGAGTTTGCGCGGCAGGTTCTGGTTGGTGCAGACCAGCTCGATCGACAGGGTTTCGTGGGCTTCGGTGTGGCGGATACCAAAGCTCAGGTAGGTGTCGAGGCCGTCGTGCAGCAGCGACGAACGCTGGCGGATGCTGTAATGCGGACGGCTGTTGGGCACGTCGAAACTCGGGTCGTGCTCGAAGGATTCGAACGGCACGTACTCCTGATAACCGAGGCCGCCGGGTTTCCAGCCGGTCACGGTTTCAACCGAGAACACGCCGCAGTTTTCCAGATCGTATTCAGCCGGCAGCAGCAGGTATTCGTCCTGTTTGCCGTCGAGGCGGATCGGCAGTGCGTCGTGCTTGAACAGGTTGACGATCGGCGTGCAGAACAGCTTCACGTTATCCAGGGTCGGACGCATGCGCATGATGCCGCTCTTGCGGATGTCGAAGCGCAATTCCAGGCCGCGCATCTGCTTGAGGGTGTCTTCCGGCAGCGCCTTGAGAATGTCGAGGCCGTGGACATCGACGAACAGGAACTTGTCCTGGAAGGCGAAGTATTCCTGCAGGTAGCGATAGCCGCGGAAGGTGTTCAGCGGATACGGGATCAACGCTTCTTCTTCGGCAAAGCCCACCGGCTTGACCCGGTCGCCCGGAATCTTGAACGCCATCGGCTTGCCGCTCACGCCATCGATGGGCTTGCCAGCGACGTCGAGCGGGATCAGTTCGATGCCGTCGAGGTTGCGCAGCAGGCTCAGGTAGAGCATCTGGCTGATGTAGCGCTCGCCGGCAAAGTGCAGGCGCAGTTTGCTCAGCTCCAGCTCGCCGAGGTGGCCATCGGCACTCATCTCCAGGCGCAGGCTGAGCAGCGAACCGTCGCCCTTCACCGAGTAGTTCAGCGCAGCCAGATCCAGGGCCATGACTTCAGTCGGGTAGCAGGTGCGGAAGCGGCAGCGCACGTCTTCGATCGGCACGCTCTCGATCGGCGTGTCACGCTCGACCTTCAGCGCCGGCCCGGAACGCTTGAGCGGATCGAACTGCAGAATGCTGAACGCCGGCAGCGGGCGCATGTAGTTCGGCCACAGCAGCTGCATCAGGGAATGGCTGAGCTCCGGCAACTCGTCATCGAGCTTCTGGCGCAGCCGCCCGGTCAGAAACGCAAAGCCTTCCAGCAACCGCTCCACATCCGGATCCCGCCCGGCCTGCCCCAGGAACGGCGCCAACGCCGGACTACGCTCGGCGAAACGGCGGCCCAGTTGGCGCAGTGCGGTGAGTTCGCTTTGGTAGTAGTGGTTAAAGGACACGGGTTACCTGCCTGGTAGTGTTACTCATCAAAAAAATATCCTGTAGAGCGCGACAGTCACGCCGGCACAGAAATAGCCGCCGATCAGGAGGTACGGCACGAGCAGGCAGCGTCATCGATGTATTCATGCGGGAGGCACCGATGAGTAGTAACCGCCGGCGATTTCGATTGTGACCAGCGAAACCAGAACCATGAACGTCAGTGCTCGATGCAACCATGACTGGCGCAGACGTTTGCTGATCGCCGTGACGATCAACATGAAACTCAAGATCGCGATGCCGCCGAACAGATTGCTGTCGGCGATGAACATCAGATACATGCGCATCTCGTCGGATACCGCGATCATGGGCAAAACACTCCATCCTTGAGAATCCAGCTGCGTTGCAGTCCATCGCGATCGCGTTTGGCACCGAGCAAGGCGTGGCGCATTTCATCTGCGCTGACAAGGCGCTCACGCTCCGGCCCTTTCATCGTGAGCGAATAGCGACCGCTGATCTGCTCTTCGACGTCTTCACCGTAGGACTTGTAGCTGGCAACACTGACTCGCTCGCCCGGTGCAACCAGACGCGGCGTGATCGGCGGCAACCAGTTGGTCGAATGCTGCGGTTGCACTTCAAGCGGTACACCACAGGTGTTGACGAGGTAAATGTCGTTTATATAAACCAGCTGCGTCGTGCAGCCCCCGAACAACAGGCCAACCGCCGACAGCGATGTCATGCAGGCGCTGAATTTCACTGAACACGCCCTCCCTTGCTCGTCGTGACCGGCACGTACGAATCAACGAAGAGGTATTCACCGTCGAAAGCGCTGACCCGATTCATCGTCAACGGTTTGCCATCGTGAGTGGCGAAGCGCACCCAGCCTTCCTTGACGAGACTGCCGCCCTCTGAGCGCACCTCAATGAAGTAGTCCGGTGGACTCGACCGGGTAATTTCGATGAAGTCGCCACCATCCTCGGCAACACGCCAAACCGCGTCGGGATGACCGGGCAATACCGGTTTTTTCGAGTGACTCCAGCTCAATTTGCTCGCGACCATCACGACCGCGATGATTGCCAATGCTCCGATCAGGCTCAGCAGGTGGTTGAGCCATTTCCATACGCGCGGCCAAGGCATCATGGCGTGCACCATGTACGCACATCGCGCTTGTCGAAGCCTGTGCACTGGTTGTTTTTGGCGATCAGGCGCATTCCGGCACCCACCAGTCTTCATAACCCTGCGTGCCTGGATACAGCACCGTCGCGCCTCTGAAATCCGGAGGCTCAACAAAAACTTCAGTCACCCGAAAATTCCATTCGGACGATTCCAGTAGCGTACCGTCAGCGGTGTACACGCGGAAAAAGTACTCACTGGCGAACAACTCGAACACACTCCCGAGCAATCCCAGCTTGTGATAGCCAGGCGCGTAAGTTACGAGATAGCACTCGCCCGAATCGCTCGAGTGCCGGGTGATGGGCTCTGCCGTTAAACCACCGAAAATCTTCAACCCAAGCAAAACAGTACAAATGCACACACCGACCAGCGCGGTCACCAACAGCATTCGCGATGTCGCTCGACGCGGATGAATCGTCAGCGGTTGCGCCCCAGTCTGCCGGCGCCAGCGGGTGTACACCGAATTTATGGCGCTGGTCAGCAGGATCGCGCCAACCGTCAAACCACCCGTAAGTGCGCAGTACGCCAAACCCCGGATGGGATACTGCGGCAGCAGGTAAAACAGGATCGTCAGCATCATGAAAATCACCAGGCCAAACGCAATGGCTTGGCGCTGAATGAAGACCAGAATCAGATTCAGGGAAACGAAAAAGTAGAAAATCAGGTACATCGCCATGCCAATGGCAACGCCACGCGAGGTCAGCCCACCGACCAGCTGTTTGTAGGCGGGCACGGCATAGCCATTCAGGACGATATAAATCACGCAGACCAGCGCATGCACGGCCAGCCCGATGACTCGACGGCTATTCATACGCCCCCCCGCGCCATTGCGCGTTCGGGTGTTCGCTCAGCACACGCTGCTGCGCTTTGGAGAAATCCATGTAGCTGACAATCACCCCGAGCGCCACGCAGGCGAGCGCGCCCATCACCATGAGGAGGCGCTGCAGCCACATCAGTGCGAGGCGGCCTGAGCGGGTCATGCGACCACCTCCTGCGAAGGACGGGCAGGCACATGGCAACGCGGACGCAGGTGTTCATTTCGGTTTCATGTTCCCAGAAAAAAACAGCGACAGTCTCCCCGCCGAACGACCCGCCACCGACGCCAAGGTCACACCCCTGAACTCATCATGTAATAAACCCCGATGGCAAACATCAGCGGAATAGCCATCACACACAGAAAATTCAGCACTTGATGAATCCTGTTGTTGCGAAACCTCGGAAACAGTCCCAGCAAACCAACAACAAAACAAACAAGGGCGAGATCGCCAAAATAGTTATCATCGATTAAATCAAGGAAATACCTTTCCATCTCGTTACTCCTTATTGAACTCGAGAAAATTCCAACGATAAAGTTCAAAGATGGAAAGATAATTTTCCTTCACGACTCCCGTACCTGGATTATGGTAGGTCCAGGATTCCCCACTCTTTTCAAAATACCCTTTTTGAACGGGAACACCTGCATACAGGATGCTCTGAGGGTCAGCCATATTCATCCCGAGGGCGGTCACAATCCAGGTGAATGGTCGAACGATGGGCAAAGCGGCGTTGCCCTGACGGATATCAATCCTGTCATCAGCTACTTCAAGGGCTAGCTGAATGTGGTGAGCGATGCCTTTATCTTTGTCTTTTGCCTGAGCCAGAATATCGCCTGACATCAGTTCTGCCGGAGACGCGACTACAACGGTGTTGACATCGACTTTCTGCATGTCGCGAGCGCCATAGCTCTTCATCACCATCTCAGCGAAACCATACTGATCGGAGGCGTAATCGGAATGCTGACCTGGATTGTAATTCTCCATATTCCGGTATGTTCTGACACCCGTTGTCAATTTAACGGGAAGTCCGTACTTCTGCGCAAACTCCGACAACACCCTGATCGCAAAATCCTCACAGGTGAATTCATTATTTTTCGTCTCTCCGGCCGAGTTCTTATATTGGGAACTCATTAGCCGCTCAACGATTGCAGGTACCTCTTTATGGTAGTTGGCGATGTATGTTTCATCCCAATGTTCAGTGGTTGCCCAAAAAACCTTGAGAACAACTTCCTTGCCTGCCTGTTCGGCTTTCGGAGTGAGCGCCACCGACCTCATGGTCAACATCGAAAGTACTTCAGCACTCACTTTTCGAGCTCCTTGACTGCCGGGTGAAAATCAAAACTTTCACCTTCTTTACCACCGACCAGTTGGCTTCTACCCATTGCATCGGTTCTACCCGTAATGACTTCGCCTTTGGCGTTTCGGATGCAGTAAGGGATACCTTGCAATGGATTGCCGTCCTGATCTTTCATCACTACGTGTTGTGTGTGAGAGAACAGCATCAGCGGCAATGGCGGCACAAACGGCACCGGCGAATGCGAGTTACCAATAATCACTGTGCCGGAACCCGCCGTAACCTTGTTCCCATGCGTACCTTCGGAATCGACGGTAGCAGCTGACTTGCCGTTGATTTTTACAGTTGTGGCCAAACCGCCGACCAGCGCACCACCACACGCGGAGGCATCGCCTTCGCGGGCCGCCGGCAGGCCGTCGAAGAACACGTCGCCGGAACCGGCGGCGATCGGGTTGGTGCCGTGGCCGGGGAGCGGGCAAGCGGTGGGGTCGGATACGCGTGCTGCAGGTTTGCCAGACATCGGGGTTCTCCTTAGGTGACCTTCACTTGACCGCTGCCATCCAGGCGCGCGGCAAAACTGACCTGACGCTTGAAACCCTCGACTTCCAGCAGGCCTTCGATGCTGAAGGCCAGGCGAAGCTGGTCGTGGTCACGCGGCAGGGAAATGACACGCACGTTGCTCAGGCGCGGTTCGTAGGCTTCGATGAAGCTTTCGATGGCCAGGCGGGCCTGACTCAGGGAGTCGTGCAGGCTCAGGCGCATGTCATTGAGATCGGGCAACCCGTAGTCGGACAGCGTTTGCACGCTGCCGGCCCGGGTGCTGAGCATTTTGGCCAGATGGGCAGCCACCGACGCCATGGCCGAAGCCTCGAGGCTCCTGCCCTTGCGTAGTTCCGCGTCGCCGTTGAGGCGTTCGAAAAGGCTGCCGTATCCGTCCATGAGTCGCTCTTACTCTTTGTCCAGCTTGCCAACCAGCGACAGGGTGAAATCGGCACCCATGTACTTGAAGTGCGGACGCACGTTCAGGCTGACGCGGTACCAGCCCGGCTCGCCTTCAACGTCGCTGACGATCACTTGCGCAGCGCGCAGCGGACGACGGCCACGCACTTCGGCGCTCGGGTTTTCCTGGTCGGCCACGTACTGGCGGATCCACTTGTTCAGTTCCAGCTCGAGGTCGGTGCGCTCTTTCCACGAACCGAGTTGCTCGCGCTGCAGCACTTTCAGGTAGTGAGCCAGGCGGTTGACGATCATCATGTACGGCAGTTGGGTGCCGAGCTTGTAGTTCAGCTCTGCCGCCTTGCCTTCTGCGCTGATGCCGAAGAACTTCGGCTTCTGCACCGAGCTTGCGGAGAAGAACGCCGCGTTGTCGGAGCCTTTGCGCATGGTGAGGGAGATGAAGCCTTCCTCGGCCAGTTCGTATTCACGACGGTCGGAAACCAGAACTTCCGTAGGAATCTTGGTTTCGATTTCGCCCATGCTTTCGAAGTGGTGCAGAGGCAGGTCTTCAACCGCGCCGCCGCTCTGTGGGCCGATGATGTTCGGGCACCAGCGGAATTTGGCGAAGCTGTCGGTCAGCTTGGTGCCGAACGCGTAAGCGGTGTTGCCCCACAGGTAGTGCTCGTGGCTGTTGGCAACGTTTTCCTTGTACACGAACGATTTGACCGGGTTTTCTTCCGGGTCGTACGGGTTACGCAGCAGGAAACGCGGAACGGTCAGGCCAACGTAACGGGAGTCTTCCGAAGTACGGAAGCTCTGCCATTTGGCGAATTGCGGGCCTTCGAAGTGATCTTTCAGATCCTTCAGGTCCGGCAGACCAGTGAAGCTTTCCAGACCGAAGAATTTCGGGCCGGCGGCGGCGATGAACGGCGCGTGGGACATGCAGGCTACGCTGGACACGTACTGCATCAGCTTCACGTCCGGCGAGCTTGGGGACATGTAGTAGTTGGCAATGATCGCGCCAACCGGCTGACCACCGAACTGGCCGTATTCAGCGGTGTAGATGTGCTTGTACAGGCCCGACTGCATCACTTCCGGCGAATCTTCGAAGTCATCCAGCAGGTCGTCCTTGGAGACGTTGAGGATTTCGATCTTGATGTTTTCGCGGAAGTTGGTGCGGTCGACCAGCAGTTGCAGGCCACGCCACGACGATTCCAGGGCCTGGAAGTCCGGGTGGTGCAGGATTTCGTCCATCTGGCGGCTGAGCTTGGCATCGATCTCGGCGATCATGCGGTCAACCATGGCTTTCTTGACCGGCTCACCGTTGTTCTGCGGCTTGAGCAGCTCTTCGATGAACGCCGACACACCGCGCTTGGCGATGTCGTAGGCTTCGTCGTCCGGCGTCAGGCGGGTTTCGGCGATGATGCTGTCGAGGATGCTGTATTCGCCGTTTTCGGCGGCGTTCTGTTGTGCTGCGCTAGTGCTCATTGTGTTGGCTTCCTTGGCTGCTGGAGTCTCAAGCGTCCGGGGCTGCGGCGTTCAGGCCCAGCTCACCGAGTACGCGACCGCGGGATTCATCGTCGGCGAGCACGCCTTCGATGGCTTTACGGAACGCAGGTGCGTTACCCAGCGGGCCTTTGAGGGCCACCAGCGCGTCGCGCAGTTCCATCAGTTTTTTCAGCTCAGGCACTTGCTCGACCAGGCTGGCCGGGTTGAAGTCCTTCATGGAGTTGACGCGCAGTTGCACGGCCAGCTCGTCGGCCTCGCCATCTTCCTGCAGACGGTTCGGCACGCTCAGCGTCAGACCCAGCTCTTGCTTGGCCAGCACTTCGTCGAAGGTCATCTTGTCGATGCTGATCGGCTTGCGATCCTCGATCTTGCGATCGTCCTTGCGGTGGGTGTAGTCACCGATTGCCAGCAGCTTCAGCGGCAGTTCAATCTCTTCCTGAGCACCGCCGGTGGCGGGTTTGAAGGTGACGTTGATGCGTTCCTTGGGGGCTACCGAGCCTTCTTTGGCCATGGCTTTTCTCCTTGCGGTTGTGGCCCTGGGGCCTATTCGAGTACCACTTCGAGGTCGAGGTGGCACAGCCTGCGATAAATCTCTTCCTTGCGTTCACGTACGGCATGGTTCTGCGGCAACAACTCGCAGCAACTGTGCAGCAGGTGCAGCACTTCCAATGCAAGATCGGGCTCCCAGGCGTGCAGGCCTGAGTCCTGTAATGTCTGATCGAGGGTTTCGAGCTGGTTCTTGGCCAGTTCGTATTTCTTGGCCAGGAAGCACAGCCGCGCGAGGGCGAACTGCCAGAAGAAGCGTTCGCGGCCGCCGTGCGCCGATTGCAGACCCTGCTTGAGGATCTGCACCGCGGGCTTGAGGCCTTCCTTGCGCAGGATCGGCTGGACTTCTTCGAGGGCCTTTTCCCAGGCTGGCTGGGTTTCGGCGTTTTCGGTTTCGACCTTGCGCGGCGCGCTGGCGCTTTGCAGGTGCGGCATGACGTTGGCGGCGATCCACGCCCGGGTGGACGGATCGGCGAACGGCGCGCCGTCATGGAAACGCAGCTCAATGATGCCGGGCAGGCGCTGAATCAAAAGCGCGAAGTGGATTTCCACTTCGCGCATGGCCAGCTCGGCGTTGAGGTTCTGGAGACATTCCCAGACCATCCTCTGGCCATCGAACCAGAATGGCGCCTTCGCCAGGCTCGCCTCCAGTTCCACCAGCAGGTCGGCGTATTTGCCCTGATCGAAACGGTCCTGATACTGCTTGAGCTTGTCGACCGGCAACCCACGCAACACAGTGATCTGCTCGACGTTGCGCTCGGGCACCGCGTCGATCGTCATCCACAGCAAGGTGCGGTTGAGGCGCAGGGCGCGCAGGTCAGTGGCTTTCTGCTTGAGCCACCAGGCGCACAACGGACGGGCGCTTTCCTGCTGGGCGCGCAGGGCCTTGTGGGCTTCTTTCTCGTTGTCGATCGGCGCGCCGGGGGCCAGCAACTGAGTCGCCGCCTGCTTGACCTGGGCCACCGCAGCCCCCACCACGCCGGGCGCCGGCTGGTTGTCGGCGGCGCGCTGGATCATGGTTTTCAGACGGCGGGAAAGCGGCAGCAACAACGGTGCATCATCGCCCAGATGCTCGGTGCAGGCCGCGTCGAGACCGGACAGGTGTTCGGACAACTGCCGGAACATCGGCAGCTGTTCCTTGATCGCGATGTTCTCGGTGATCACCTGCTCAAGACGCGGCACCAGCCAGCCGATGGCGGCGGCCCGGGTGCGGGGTTTGAGCGGGTGAATCTCGGCCCAGTTGTTTTCCGACAGATGGTGCAGAAAACCGAGGCCGGCCAGCAGGCCGGGGAAGGATTCGCGCTGGTACAGCGACCAGGTCAGCCAGGCGCCGACACGCAAATCCTTGGATTGGGTACGCAGGAGGTTTTCGCTGTTTTCGCGAATTTTCAGCCAGTCGATCTGCCCGCTTTCGTGCATCGACGAGGCTTTGGCCAGCTCGCTTTCCAGAGCCTCGAATTCGCTCGAGAAACGAACGTCTTCACCCGCAAAATTCTCTTTGGAAACAGAGACTTTAGCGAGTTCGAGGTAATGAGCAGAAAGTTTGCTTGAGTAGGACATCCATGGCCTTTATTTGGATTACGGTCGTGCGCCTATTGGAGTTGCAGCAGCGCGGGACAGTATCGAAGAGCAGTCGGAAGACTCATCCAATTGAGTGTGTGCTCTTTCAAGTGGGCGCATCGTAATCACTATGATGGCCACTAGCAAGCATCTGATTAAACAACAAGACGAACTGTTCATTGGGCGCTGTAGGAGATCGCCCTATATGTGTCAGGGGTTTCCCTGATTTCCGCTTATATCAAACGAGCCGTTCAAACCACGGCGTAACCGGCGTCCCAGAGCGGCTGCCCGAAACCCGCCGAAGCCTCCTTGAACGCACGTTCCAAAACACGAACGAAAGCATGACAACACTGGAAAGAAAATAAAGTAGGAATCTTCCGAAAACGGACAGGCATCTTTAAACAAATCCCGGACGACAACAGGCAACAATAAAAGTGCCATCAATTTGATGGCAACTCACACTTTGCATACTTCACAAGACTTCTTTTTCCGCACAATTGCAGGACTTCATGCAAGTCGCCGTCTTTTCGTCAATCGATCCACCCTGCGTAAGCACACACTTTTGATGTGGATTGTTCTGACAAATGTCGCGGACCTGTTCTTACATCAATATATTTCATGCTGCGAACGTGCCTTTATATTGCCAGCCTCAGTCATCAATTGACGGCTTACCACTGATACGGACATTGGCAAATGGATGAAAACAGACGGCCCATCAAGACCCGCTCGGCGGGCTGGGCGAAACGCTTCACGGATGAACTGGTCAAGCGGGACATCTCCCCCAACCAGATCTCCGTCATCAGCATGCTCTTCGCGCTGTTCGGCGCGGTGACGCTTTACATCGATAACGGCGTGGCCGGTTCGATCTTGTGCATCGTCGGCATTCAACTGCGGCTGCTGTGCAATCTGTTCGACGGGATGGTGGCGATCGAAGGCGGCAAGCAGTCGGCCATCGGCAGCCTGTACAACGAGTTTCCGGATCGGGTCGCGGACAGCCTGCTGATCGTCGGGCTGGGTTTTGCGATCGGCCAGTCCGATCTTGGCTGGTTTGCCGCACTGGCTGCCGCGCTCACGGCGTATGTCCGGGTGTTCGGCGGTTCACTCGGGCTCACCCAGAGCTTCATGGGGCCGATGGCCAAGCAGCACCGGATGGCGGTGATGACCGTGGCGTTGCTGTTGAACGTGTTCGAAACCATCTACTACGCGACCCACTACGCTTTGCTGATCGCGCTGGTGATCATCGCCCTTGGCTCCGTCGCGACCTGCGTGACACGCACCCTGGCCATCGCCAGACAACTGAAGGGGAATGGCCATGTGGATCAGTAATGCGCTGATTTCGGTGCTGCGCTTCTTGATCGGCGTGACCGCCCGCTGGGAGAGCCCGCCGGATCTCACGCGCCAGCGCATCTACTACGCCAACCACACCAGCCATATGGACACCTTGGCAATCATCGCCGCACTGCCACCGGAAGCCCGATTGAACGTGAAACCGGTGGCGGCCGCCGACTACTGGGGCAAGAACCGTTTTCTGTCATATATCTCGCAGAAAGGACTGAATGCGGTGCTGATCGAGCGCAATCCGGCGCCGGGTACCAACGTGCTCGAGCCGATCTTCGATGTGGTGCGCGCCGGTCATTCGATCATCATTTTTCCTGAAGGGACGCGCTCCACTCAGCCACTGCCGGGGGAGTTCAAATCCGGGATTTTCCGTCTGGCCGAAACCTTTCCGGACGTCGATCTGGTGCCGATCTACCTGGAAAACCTGCATCGCTCGATGCCCAAGGGCAAACATGTGCCGCTGCCGATCATCTGTACGATCCGCATCGGCGACCCGCTGCAAAGAATTGCCGGCGAGGAGAAACAGGCGTTTCTGGAACGGGCGCGTGACGCCATCGTGAGGTTGTCGAAATGAGTCTGGAAACCAAGTTCCTGTGGTTCTTCGCGGCAATCGCCGGGTTGCTGGCGGTGGCTTCGCTGATTGGCGGCGTACTGGCACGGCGGGCGAAGAGCGAAAGCTCGATCGCGACCATCGAAAACCTCAACCAGCGCGTGAATGCCTGGTGGGGGATGGTCATTATTTTCTTCGTCTCCTGGCTGCTGGGCCCCAATGCGACGGTGGTGCTGTTCGGCTTCATTTCGCTGTTTGCGCTGCGCGAGTTCATCACCCTGACGCCGACCGCGCGCGGTGACCATAACGCGCTTTTTTCGGCGTTTTTCATTCTGATCCCGCTGCAATACCTGCTGATCGGCACCCATTGGTATTCGATGTTCACGCTGCTGGTGCCGGTGTACGCGTTCCTGCTGCTGCCGGCGATTGCCGTGCTGAGCCAGGACACCGAGGGCTTCCTCGAGCGCACGGCAAAGATTCAGTGGGGCGTGATGATCTGCATCTACTGCATCAGCCATGCGCCGGCGCTGCTGTTGCTGGATCTGCAGGGTTTCCAGGGTCAGAACGCCCTGCTGCTGTTCTACCTGGTATTCGTGGTGCAGATGAGCGACGTGTTGCAGTACGTGTTCGGCAAGCTCTTCGGCAAACGCAAGGTTGCGCCGCTGGTGAGCCCGTCGAAAACCGTGGAAGGACTGGTCGGCGGCGGATTGTCCGCCACGCTGATCGGTGGCTGCATGTTCTGGATGACACCGTTCAGCTTCTGGCAGTCGTTGCTGATGTCGCTGGTCATCGTGGTCATGGGCTTCCTCGGCGGTCTGGTCATGTCGGCGATCAAACGCAGCCTGAGCGCCAAGGACTGGGGCACGATGATCAAGGGCCACGGCGGGATGCTCGACCGGATGGACTCGATCTGTTTCGCCGCGCCGATCTTCTTTCACCTGACCCGGTACTTCTTTTCGGCCTGATCCGGACGCAATCATCAGCCACAAAAAATGGGCATCCGACCGCAATCGGTATGCCCATTTTTCATGCAGCGCGCCCGGCTGACCGGGCGCTCGCCGCCATTACGGATTGACGCTGTCTTTCAACGATTTGCCTGGCTTGAACGCAACGGTGTTGCTGGCCTTGATCTTCACCGGTTCACCGGTTTGCGGGTTTTTGCCGGTGCGGGCGCCGCGGTGGCGTTGCAGGAAGGTGCCGAAGCCCACCAGCGTGACGCTGTCCTTGCGGTGCAGGGCGCCGGTGATTTCTTCGAGAACGGCGTTGAGAACGCGGTTGGCCTGTTCTTTGGTCAGATCTGCTTTTTCAGCGATTGCAGCGGCGAGTTCTGGTTTACGCATTAGTGAAGCCCCTTTGACGGTTTTTTGTTGTTATGTCCGTGCTGTTCTCGTTGGAACAGCGCCCAAGGCGCCGCAGGCTCTACTCTGCGGCAGACGGGAGTGAGGATGGCACGCGGTTAAGGGCGGCGCCAGTCTCCCCGCGACCTTTGTGCGGGCAAAAGCGGGGTGATTCCGACAGAACGACCGGTATTTACGCCAGCAAGGCCGGAAGTTGTTTGTTCAGTGCGAGTTTTTCCATCACCGCTGCACCGGTCAGCGCGTAACCGAGGAGCTGACCATCGGCGCTGTGGCACAGGGCCTTGATGTCGGCGCCCTGCCCTTCAACGGTCCAGACACCTTCTCTGCCCCGTGGCGGTGGCGAAACGACCAACGGGCACACCGGGGTTTTCACGGTAATCGGCATCGGGCCGTAGCTCACCGACGTCGCATTGCCCGCCAGGGTTTGTGCCAACGCACGCGCACAGCTCATGAGGGGCATGACGTACAGAAGATTGAGCCCGTCGACCTCGGCGCAGTCGCCCAGAGCGTAAATGTTGGCGTGAGAAGTTTGCAGGTGACGGTCGACCACTACACCGCGATTGGTCTGGATGCCGGCAGCCGCTGCCAGATCGATGCGCGGGCGCAGGCCGATGGCCGACACCACCACATCGCACGGAATCACCTGACCATCGGAGAGGTGTGCTTCCAGCCCATCAGCGACCTTTTGCAATCGGGTCAGCACCGGACCGAGGTGGAAGCGCGCGCCGAGGCTTTCCAGCCCGGCCTGCACCGCTGCGGCGGCGGACGGGTGCAACAGGGTCGGCATCACTTGTTCGCACGGTGCAACCAGTTGCACCTCGTAGCCGCCCAGAATCAGGTCGTTGGCGAATTCGCAGCCGATCAGCCCGGCACCGAGCAGCAACACCCGACGCTTGTCTGCCGCTGCAGCACGAAAACGTGCGTAATCTTCGAGGTCGTTGATCGGGAACACCAGATCGCCGCCGTCGCCCTCGATCGGCACACGCACGGTTTCCGCGCCCCAGGCGAGGATCAGGTCGCGATAACTCACCGCTTCCTCACCGATCCACAGGCGCTTGTGGCCCGGATCGATGCCGCTGATGCGGGTGTGGGTGCGGATCTCGGCTTTCAGTTGCTCTGCCATGGCACCCGGCTCGGCCATGCTCAGGCCGTCGGCGTCCTTGTTCTTGCCGAAACCGGTGGACAGCATCGGCTTGGAGTAGGAACGTCCGTCATCGGCGGTAATCAGCAGCAGCGGGGTTTCGCCATCGAGTTTGCGAAACTCGCGGGCCAGGTTGTAACCCGCAAGCCCGGTGCCGACGATCACGACAGGTGCGTTCATGCCTTACTCCTTGTTGATGCTCAGTTGATTTCGATCATTTCGAAGTCCATCTTGCCGACGCCGCAGTCCGGGCACAGCCAGTCTTCCGGTACATCCTGCCATGCGGTGCCCGGCGCAATGCCGTCATCCGGCCAACCTTCGGCTTCGTTGTAGATCAGGCCACAGACGATGCATTGCCACTTCTTCATTCAGGTACTTCCTCAGGATTCAGGCGTTGTCCGGCACGGACGGTCGATGGTGCTGCGCTGCCATCCGGCTCAGGGCGTTTTGTACTGATCGAACCGACCGGATGCAAGCCTGTTCGGCGCAATGGCGGCCCGGATCAATCAAACTCGCGGTTTGCCATGGTAAGCTCGCCGCCTCATTTGCTGCCAATACTGACTCATTGTGCAACACACAAACGCTCCGCTGTGGCGCCCGCAAAGCGAACTGACACCCCTCCCCGACACATCCACGCTCGACTGGCTGTTCGACGAAGGCTCCCTGACCCGCCGCCTGACGCGCCTGTCCGATGACGGCTTCAGTGTCACGCCGCTGTTCGAGGGCTGGCAGACCCTGCGCGACGACGAATGCGCAGCGCTGGAACTGGCCGAAGGCAGCGAAGGCTGGGTGCGCGAGGTGTATCTGCGCGGTCATGGCGAGGCCTGGGTGTTCGCCCGCAGCGTGGCATCGCGCAGTGCCTTGCAGGGCGACGGGTTGCACATGGATGAACTGGGCAGCCGCTCGCTGGGCGAACTGCTGTTCTGCGATCACGCCTTCCAGCGTCGCGCCATCGAAGTCTGCCATTACCCGGAGCACTGGCTGCCCGAAGGTTCCCGGGCTGCCGGTCTGTGGGGCCGCCGCTCACGTTTCGACCGTGGGGCATTGAGCGTACTGGTGGCGGAGATTTTCCTGCCTACGCTGTGGGAAGCCGTCCGCGCCCGTCCGGAGAACTGCTGATGTATCAAAGCCTGCTCAAATCCCTGAATCGCTTGAACCCGCGCGCCTGGGACTTCATCCAGCTGACCCGGATGGACAAGCCGATCGGCATTTACCTGCTGCTGTGGCCAACCCTCTGGGCCCTGTGGATTGCCGGCAAAGGCTCGCCATCACTGGCCAATATCGTGATTTTCGTCCTCGGCGTGGTATTGACCCGCGCCGGCGGCTGCGTGATCAACGACTGGGCCGACCGCAAGGTCGACGGCCACGTCAAACGCACTGCGCAGCGGCCTCTCGCTGCCGGCAAGATCAGCTCGAAAGAGGCGCTGGTGTTCTTCGCCCTGCTGATGGGCGTGAGTTTCCTGCTGGTGCTGTGCACCAACGCCGCGACGATCTGGCTGTCGCTGGGCGGTCTGGCGCTGGCGTTCACTTATCCGTTCATGAAGCGCTACACCTATTACCCGCAAGTGGTGCTGGGGGCGGCGTTTTCCTGGGGCATGCCGATGGCCTTCACCGCCGAGACCGGTGAGTTGCCGGCGACGGCCTGGCTGCTGTGGATCGCCAATCTGCTGTGGACGGTGGGCTACGACACCTATTACGCGATGACCGACCGCGACGATGACCTGAAGATCGGCGTGAAATCCACGGCGATCCTGTTCGGCGAGGCGGACCGGGTGATCATCCTGACCTTGCAGGCACTGTCACTGGGCTGCCTGTTGCTGGCCGGGTCGAAATTCGAGCTGGGGATGTGGTTCCACCTCGGCCTGCTGGTGGCGGCCGGGTGCTACGCCTGGGAGTTCTGGTACACCCGCGACCGGGACCGGATGCGTTGCTTTAGGGCGTTCCTGCACAACCACTGGGCCGGGCTGGCGATTTTCGTCGGGATCGTGCTGGATTACGCGTTGCGCTGAAGTGCATGACCTGTGGGAGCGGGCTTGCTCGCTCCCACAGGGAATTTGCGTTTACTTGTGTTCGTGAACCACGTGCCACACATCCTTCATGCCATCGCCCTTCATTTCTCCCGGCTTCTCGTCCTTCACGAAGGTGTACAGCGGCTTGCCGTCGTAGGCGTACTGCATCATGCCGTCATCGCGCTTGATGACCGTCCATTTGCCTTCCGCCTTCGCACCTGCCGGCGCCATCATCGGCGGCCAGTTCTTCGCACAGTCACCGTTGCACATCGACTTGCCGCCCGCGTCCTTGTCGAACGTATAAACGGTCATGCCTTTGTGATCGACCATCATGCCGTCTTTCATCATGGCCGGCTCGGCCGCCATCGCCAGTCCAGGCAAAGCCAGGGCGGCAGCCATCAGCAAAGCCTTAAAGGAAGCAGTCATTTGTGTCATGGAAACCTTCTCTTGTGGTTGTCAGGATTCGGACTTAGAGCTTAGTTCAGGATTCGCACAATCGCCGCCGGACTAAAATACTGTCACACGACTGCAATAATTCCGTTATCTAATGCGGCGCAAGACAGTTAAATGACAAGAGGATTAAGGCATGGTTGGCAGGAGCATTCTGATCGTCGACGACGAAGCGCCCATTCGCGAAATGATCGCCGTTGCGTTGGAAATGGCCGGCTATGACTGCCTTGAGGCAGAAAACTCGCAGCAGGCTCACGCCATCATCGTCGACCGCAAACCGGATCTGATCCTGCTCGACTGGATGCTGCCCGGCACCTCCGGCATCGAGCTGGCCCGCCGCCTCAAGCGTGACGAGCTGACCGGGGACATCCCGATCATCATGCTCACGGCCAAGGGTGAAGAAGACAACAAGATCCAGGGTCTGGAAGTCGGCGCCGACGACTACATCACCAAACCGTTTTCCCCGCGTGAACTGGTGGCACGCCTGAAGGCCGTGCTGCGTCGTGCCGGCCCGACCGATGGCGAAGCACCGATCGAAGTCGGCGGCCTGCTGCTCGACCCGATCAGCCACCGCGTGACCATCGACGGCAAACCAGCCGAGATGGGCCCGACCGAATACCGACTACTGCAATTCTTCATGACCCACCAGGAACGTGCCTACACCCGTGGCCAGTTGCTGGACCAGGTCTGGGGCGGCAACGTCTATGTTGAAGAGCGCACCGTCGACGTGCACATCCGGCGCCTGCGCAAGGCCCTCGGCGATGCCTACGAAAATCTGGTACAAACCGTGCGCGGCACCGGCTACCGGTTTTCCACCAAGGCCTGAGCCGACCGCCAGACCCGCTGACAAGGACCGTATTCCCCGTGAACCAAAACTGGCATGGCACCCTGATTCGCCACATGCTGTTGCTGGTCACCGCCTGCCTGGTGATCGGCCTGATCACCGGCTACTACGGCTGGAGCCTCGCCGCGGGCCTGGGCCTGTACCTGGCCTGGACGCTCAAGCAACTGCTGCGCCTGCACGAATGGCTGCGCCTGCACCAACCCGATGAAGCACCACCCGATGGCTACGGCCTGTGGGGCGAGGTGTTCGACAGCATCTACCACCTGCAACGCCGCGATCAGCGGGTGCGCGGGCGCCTGCAGGCAGTGATCGACCGCGTCCAGGAGTCCACCGCCGCACTGAAAGACGCGGTGATCATGCTCGACAGCGACGGCAACCTCGAATGGTGGAACCGCGCCGCCGAAACCCTGCTCGGCCTCAAGACCCCGCAGGACAGCGGTCAGCCAGTCACCAACCTCGTACGCCATCCGCGCTTCAAGGAATACTTCGAGCAGGAAAGTTACGCCGAACCGCTGGAAATCTCTTCGCCGACCAACGACCGCGTGCGTATCCAGCTGTACCTCACGCGCTACGGCAATAACGAACACCTGATGCTGGTGCGCGACGTCACGCGCATCCATCAGCTGGAGCAGATGCGCAAGGACTTCATCGCCAACGTCTCCCACGAGCTGCGCACCCCGCTGACGGTGATCTGCGGCTATCTGGAAACCCTGCTCGACAACGTCGAGGAAGTGAACCCGCGCTGGAGCCGCGCGCTGCAGCAGATGCAGCAACAGGGCGGACGCATGCAGACCCTGCTAAACGACTTGCTGCTGCTGGCCAAACTGGAAGCCACCGATTATCCGTCGGACAACCAGCCGGTGCACATCGACACCCTGTTGCGATCGATCAAAAGCGATGCGCAGCAACTGTCCGGATCGAAGAATCAGAAAATCACCCTGGAAGCCGACGCCAGCATCCTGCTCAAGGGCAGCGAGGCGGAACTGCGCAGCGCGTTTTCCAACCTGGTGTTCAACGCCGTCAAATACACCCCGGCCGAAGGCAATATCCGCATCCGCTGGTGGGGCGACGATCAGGGCGCGCACCTGAGCGTGCAGGATTCCGGGATCGGCATCGACAGCAAACACCTGCCGCGCCTGACCGAACGCTTCTACCGCGTCGACTCCAGCCGCAACTCCAACACCGGCGGCACCGGGCTGGGCCTGGCCATCGTCAAACACGTGCTGCTGCGCCATCGCGCACGGATGGAGATCAGCAGCGTGCCCGGCCACGGCAGCACGTTCACCTGCCATTTCGCCCCGGCTCAGGTCGCCCAGGCACGGGCCGTCAGCGCCGCTGAGTAACGCCGGACTAGGCAATCGCCAGGTCAGCCGCTACATTGGCTGACTTGCGCCTGCCTTTCAGGTGCGGATTTTTCTTTCTTTCGAATCACACGGAACCCGCAAAACTCCATCATGGACCCTTCCCCTGGCTTGTCCCTCGCAACAATATTCGCCGATTTCGGCATGATTCTTTTCGCTCTGATCCTGGTTTTGCTCAACGGCTTCTTCGTTGCGGCGGAATTCGCCATGGTCAAACTGCGCTCGACCCGGGTCGAAGCCATCGCTGAGCAGCACGGCTGGCGCGGGCACATCCTGCGCACGGTGCACAGTCAGCTCGATGCTTACCTCTCGGCGTGCCAGCTCGGTATCACCCTCGCCTCCCTGGGACTTGGCTGGGTCGGTGAGCCGGCGTTCGCACACATTCTCGAACCGCTGCTGAGCGCGGTCGGCGTGCAGTCGGCCGAAGTCGTCAAAGGCATCTCGTTTTTCACCGCGTTCTTCATCATCTCCTACCTGCACATCGTGGTCGGCGAACTCGCGCCCAAATCCTGGGCGATCCGCAAACCCGAGCTGCTGTCGCTGTGGACGGCGGTGCCGCTGTATCTGTTCTACTGGGCCATGTACCCGGCGATCTACCTGCTCAACGCCAGCGCCAACACCATCCTGCGCATTGCAGGGCAAGGTGAACCCGGCCCGCATCACGAGCACCATTACAGCCGTGAAGAACTGAAACTGATCCTGCACTCCAGCCGTGGCCAGGACCCGAGCGACCAGGGCATGCGCGTGCTGGCCTCGGCGGTGGAAATGGGTGAGCTGGAAGTGGTCGACTGGGCCAACTCCCGCGAAGACCTGATCACCCTCGAGTTCAACGCACCGCTGAAAGAAATCCTGGCGATGTTCCGTCGCCACAAGTTCAGCCGCTATCCGGTGTACGACAGCGAGCGCAAGGAATTCGTCGGCCTGTTGCACATCAAGGATCTGCTGCTGGAACTGGCGGCGCTGGATCACATTCCCGAGTCGTTCAACCTCGCCGAACTGACCCGCCCGCTGGAGCGCGTGTCGCGGCACATGCCGCTGTCGCAGCTGCTGGAGCAGTTCCGCAAGGGCGGCTCGCACTTCGCCTTGGTCGAAGAGGCCGATGGCAACATCATCGGCTACCTGACCATGGAAGACGTGCTGGAAGTGCTGGTCGGCGACATCCAGGACGAACACCGCAAGGCCGAGCGCGGCATCCTCGCCTACCAGCCGGGCAAGTTGCTCGTACGAGGCGATACACCACTGTTCAAGGTCGAGCGCCTGCTGGGTATCGATCTGGACCACATTGAGGCCGAAACCCTCGCCGGGCTGATCTACGAAACCCTGAAACGGGTACCGGAAGAGGAAGAAGTGCTGGAAGTCGAGGGCCTGCGCATCATCATCAAGAAGATGAAAGGCCCGAAGATCATTCTGGCCAAGGTGCTGATGCTCGACTGATGGGGATTACCGCTTGCCCAACGCAAAGTTGGGCAATGCGCCCAGCGGCTGGTTGAACTGATACGGAATCGATACCAGCCCCCCTCCTGTATTGCGCTGCACCACGAAATGCAGGTGCGGGCCGCTGCTGTTGCCGGTGTTGCCGGACAGCGCCAGCGGACTGCCCACCGCCACCCGTTGCCCTTCACGCACACTCACCGACCCTTGCTTGAGATGCAGGTACACACCCATCGTGCCGTCGTCGTGCAGCACCCGCACGAAGTTGCCGGAAGGATCGGTGCCGCGGCCGTTCTGCGAGTTCTCGGTCTTCACCACCACTCCGGCCCTCGCCGCAATGATCGGCGTGCCCACCGGCATGGCGATGTCCATCGCGTATTTGTTCTTCGGCCCGTAGTGGCTGTAGTCGCCATTGGCGCCCTGACTCAGACGGAACGGCCCGCCACGCCAGGGAAACGGATAGCGATAGCTCTGTGCGGCGCCAGCGGGGTCGCCGAGGGAATACTGGAACTGCGGCGTATACACCAGCGGTTTGCCACCGGACACCGCCGTCAGCAACGCCAGCCGTGTATTGCTGCGCGCCGGCAGCACCCGGCGGATCGTTTCCGTCGGTGCGCCACGCACGTTGCTCATCCCGGTAAACGCCAGCGCAACCTCGACCGGTGCATACAGGTCGTTGCGCACGAACACAACGTCAGTGCCCTTCTGTTTCTTGATGTCGAGATACACCTGACGCTCCAGGCGCTCGACCATCCGGTCCTGAAACACGAACACCTGGGAGCCTTTGCTCGGACGGTCGCTGTACGAAACCACTCCGTTGGCATCGGTGGATTTGTAGATCGTCATGGCCACCGTCGAGGTGGAGGCCATGAACAGACCACAGAAAAACAGCAGGCGCAGGGGCATGGGCAAAAGCTCTGTCGAGTAAGGCCTGGGAATGAGCCTAGCAGCTGAAGCAGACCAGGCTAGTCGACAGATGTTTCAAATTTGGCACAGCACAAAACAAAAGGTCGCAGCCCGGGCACTCCCCGCATTGGAATACGATCCGTTGCGGGGGATGCCACAGGGCTGCGACCTTTTTGGCCGCGACGCTTACGCGCCCGGAACGAAGTGCTTCTGCGCCGTGCCGCGGGCGATCAGGCGGGAGATGTAGTCGAGCTTCTGCGCGTCCTGGTCGACGAAGCGGAAGGTCAGTTGCAGCCACTCGCTGTCGGGCTTCGGCTCGTGGGCGACCACGGCGTGCAGGTAGCCGTTGAGGCGGGCGATTTCGGCGTTGTCGCCCTGTTCCAGGTCCAGCACGGCGCTGTCGAGGACCTGTGGCAGGCTGTCGGTGCGTTTCACCACCAACAGCGCTTCCTTGATGCTCAAGGCCTTGATCACGCATTGCTGGGTACCGCCCGGCAGGCGCAGTTGGCCCTGACCGCGACCGCCGGCCGGAGCGCTGGAGGCTGCCGGGGCTTTCACCGGCGGGCTGTTGAGCAGGCCACGCTGTGGCGCGGCGGCAGGTGCCGGGGCTGCAGCGGCAGGTTTGGCAAACGGGTTGGCGGCCGGTGCAGCACCGACAACCGCAGCCTTGCCACCGGTCAGCGCGCTCAGGGAGTCGTTGCCGAACGCCGAGTTCATCTTGGTTGGCGCGCTGTTCATCAGGGCATCGAGCTTGCCGATCTTGTTCAGGGCCTGTTTGACCTTGGTCAGCAGTTGCTCGTTGGTGAACGGTTTGCTGACGTAGCCGGAAACACCGGCCTGAATCGCCTGCACGACGTTTTCCTTGTCGCCGCGACTGGTAACCATGATGAACGGCATGGTCTTGAGGTTGTCCTGCTCACGGCACCAGGTCAGCAGCTCGAGGCCGGACATTTCCGGCATTTCCCAGTCGCACAGCACCAGATCGAAGGCTTCCTTGGCCAGCATGGCCTGGGCCTTCTTGCCGTTGATGGCGTCCTCGGTGCGGATCCCCGGGAAGTAATTACGCAGGCACTTTTTCACCAGGTCACGAATGAACGATGCATCGTCCACGACCAACACACTGATCTTGCTCATCCAACACCCCTATTAAAATCCCGGCAAGCATAACGCTGGCTGATGGCACATTGCCAAAACTCTTCAGTCACGCCGGGACTTTTCGTTCGCGGGTGCTGCTTTAATTCGCTGTTTCATTCGGATCTGCCATGTGAAAGCAGAAACAAAAACGCCCGGCCAAAGGGCCGGGCGCTTTTCTCAGGCAATCTTACTTATCGTCAGCATCGCCCGGAACATTAGCGGTTTCGCCGCTTGTCCCTTCAACTTCTTCCTTCATGCGCTTGAGGCCCATGTGGCGCACGTCGGTGCCGCGCACCAGGTAGATCACCAGCTCCGAGATGTTGCGTGCGTGGTCGCCGATCCGCTCCAGCGAACGCAGGACCCAGATGATGCTCAAGACCCGCGAGATAGAGCGCGGGTCTTCCATCATGAAGGTCGCCAGCTCGCGCAGGGCGGTCTTGTATTCACGGTCGATGATCTTGTCGTACTGCGCCACCGACAGCGCCAGATCGGCATCGAAGCGAGCAAAAGCGTCCAGCGCATCACGCACCATGTTGCGCACCTGGTCGCCGATGTGGCGCACCTCGACGTAACCGCGCGGCGCTTCCCCTTCTTCGCACAGCTGGATCGCACGGCGGGCGATCTTGGTCGCTTCGTCGCCGATACGCTCCAGGTCGATCACCGACTTGGAGATGCTGATGATCAGACGCAGGTCGGACGCCGCCGGCTGACGACGGGCCAGAATGCGCAGGCATTCTTCGTCGATGTTGCGTTCCATCTGGTTGATCTGGTCATCGATCTCGCGCACTTGCTGGGCCAGGCCCGAGTCGGCCTCGATCAGCGCGGTGACCGCGTCGTTGACCTGCTTTTCGACCAGTCCGCCCATGGCCAGCAGGTGGCTGCGCACTTCTTCCAGTTCGGCGTTGAACTGCGCGGAAATGTGATGGGTAAGGCCTTCTTTACTAATCATGTTGGCGTCCTTGGAGCGTCCGGTAAGGTGCGGCGGGCCGCAGCGTCAATTCAGTGAGCGACAACCAG
This sequence comes from Pseudomonas sp. 58(2021), assembly GCF_017491585.1. Classification (NCBI taxonomy): domain Bacteria; kingdom Pseudomonadati; phylum Pseudomonadota; class Gammaproteobacteria; order Pseudomonadales; family Pseudomonadaceae; genus Pseudomonas; species Pseudomonas sp. 58(2021). The sequence goes on along the minus strand of NZ_JAFGYZ010000007.1, from coordinate 147,849 downwards.
TGTCTGCTAGCCGTAACGACCGGTGATGTAGTCTTCGGTCTGCTTCTTGGCCGGATTGGTGAACAGGGTATCGGTGTCGCCGAATTCCACCAGTTTGCCCATGTACATGAACGCCGTGTAGTCCGACACCCGCGCCGCCTGCTGCATGTTGTGGGTCACGATGACGATGGTGAACTTGGATTTGAGCTCATAGATCAGCTCTTCGACTTTCAGGGTCGAGATAGGGTCGAGGGCCGAGCACGGTTCGTCGAGCAGCAGCACTTCCGGTTCCACGGCGATGGTCCGGGCGATCACCAGACGCTGTTGCTGACCACCCGACAGGCCGAGGGCCGAGTCATGCAGACGGTCTTTCACTTCGTCCCACAGGGCCGCGCCTTTCAATGCCCACTCGACGGCTTCGTCGAGGATGCGCTTCTTGTTGATGCCCTGGATGCGCAGGCCGTAGACCACGTTTTCGTAGATGGTCTTGGGGAACGGGTTAGGCTTCTGGAACACCATGCCGACCCGGCGACGCAGCTCGGCCACGTCTTCGCCCTTGCGGTAGATGTTGTTGCCGTACAGGTTGATCGCGCCTTCGACGCGGCAGCCGTCCACCAGGTCGTTCATGCGGTTGAAAGTGCGCAGCAGCGTGGACTTGCCGCAGCCGGACGGGCCGATGAAGGCGGTCACGCGCTGTTTCGGGATGTTCATGCTGACGTCGTACAGCGCTTGTTTCTCGCCGTAGAACAGGCTCAGGCCCGGCACTTCGATGGCCACGGTTTCCTGCTCGAGGTTCAGGCTCTGCTTGTCGCGGCCCAGGGCGGACATGTTGATGCCGTGGGTATGTGTTTCGTGCTGCATGGGAGATCCCCTGTGCTAACAAATTCGGTTCGGTTGGCTGCCGGGATACAGGCCGGCAGCCCTTCAATTCTTGTGACGGCGATCAGCTGTCCAGCGCCTTGTACTTCTCGCGCAGGTGGTTACGGATGTACACCGCCGACAGGTTCAGGGTGGCGATCACCAGTACCAGCAGCAGCGCCGTGGCGTAGACCAGCGGCCGCGCAGCCTCGACGTTCGGGCTCTGGAAGCCGACGTCGTAGATGTGGAAGCCCAGGTGCATGATCTTCTGATCCAGGTGCAGGTACGGGTAGTTGCCGTCCACCGGCAGCGACGGCGCCAGTTTCACCACACCCACCAGCATCAGCGGCGCCACTTCACCGGCGGCGCGAGCCACGGCGAGGATCATGCCGGTCATCATCGCCGGGCTGGCCATCGGCAGTACAATCTTCCAGAGGGTTTCAGCCTTGGTCGCGCCGAGGGCCAGCGAGCCTTCACGCACGGTGCGCGGGATACGCGCCAGACCTTCTTCGGTGGCCACGATCACCACGGGTACCGCCAGCAGCGCCAGGGTCAACGAAGCCCAGAGCAGACCCGGCGTACCGAAGGTCGGTGCCGGCAGCGCTTCCGGGAAGAACAGACGGTCGAGCGAACCACCCAGCACGTAGACGAAGAAGCCCAGACCGAACACGCCGTAAACAATCGCCGGAACACCCGCCAGGTTGTTCACCGCGATCCGGATAACCCGGGTCAGGGTGTTCTGCCTGGCGTATTCACGCAGGTACACCGCCGCCAGCACGCCGAACGGGGTAACGATCATCGCCATGATCAGGGTCATCATCACGGTGCCGAAGATCGCCGGGAAGATCCCGCCTTCGGTGTTCGCTTCACGCGGGTCGTCAGACAGGAATTCCCAGACCTTGCTGAAGTAGAAACCGATCTTGGTGAAGGTACCCATGGCGTTGGGCTGGTAAGCGTGAACCACTTTGCCCAGGCCGATTTCGATTTCCTTGCCGTTGGCATCCCGAGCGGTCAAAGCGTCGCGGTTGAACTGCGCGTGCAGATCGGCCAGACGCGCCTCGATGTCCTGATAGCGAGCATTCAGCTCGGCTCGCTCGGATTCCATGTCCGCTTGCGCGGTGGCGTCGAGCTTGCCTTCCAGTTCCAGTTTGCGGCCATGCAGGCGGATGCGCTCGAGTCCGGCGTTGATCGCGCCGATATCGGTCTTTTCCAGCGACTTGAGCTGCGCGGCGAGGCCGTTCACGCGGTTGATCCGCGCTTGCAGCTCAGGCCAGGCGGCTTCGCCTTCGGCGATCACCTTGCCTTCCTGTTTGACGTTGACCAGGTAGCCGTAGAAGTTGCCCCACTCACGACGCTCCAGCGCCATCAGTTCCGGCGGATTCTTCTGGTCGGTCAGCCACTCGCCGACGATCCAGGTGAAGTCGTTGCCGTTCAGGTCCCGGTTGCCGACCTTGATCAGCTCGCGGGTCATGAATTCCGGGCCCTGGTCAGGCACCGGCAGGCCGGCGCTCTTCAGGCGTGCGCGGGGTACTTCTTCCTTCTGCACCACTTCGCCGATGACCAGGTGATTGCCCTGGCCCGGCACGTCGTAGCTGGCGTGGATCAGGTCCGCCGGCCAGAAGTGACCCAGACCGCGCACGGCAATCACCGCCAGCAGGCCAATGGTCATGATGACCGCGATGGACACCGCGCCACCGCTGATCCAGACGCCCGGGGCGCCGCTCTTGAACCATCCTTTCAGGGAGTTCTGTTTCACAGACTTCTACCTTTCTTAAAGCGACGAGTATTTCTTGCGCAGACGCTGACGAATCAGTTCCGCGAGGGTGTTCATGACGAAGGTGAACAACAGCAGCACCAGCGCCGAGAGGAACAGCACGCGGTAGTGGCTGCCGCCGACTTCCGACTCCGGCATTTCCACCGCGACGTTGGCGGCCAGGGTGCGCAGGCCTTCGAACAGGTTCATTTCCATGACCGGGGTGTTGCCGGTGGCCATCAGCACGATCATGGTCTCGCCGACTGCACGGCCCATCCCGATCATCAGTGCCGAGAAGATGCCCGGGCTGGCGGTCAGGATCACCACGCGAGTCATGGTCTGCCATGGCGTGGCACCGAGGGCCAGCGAGCCCAGGGTCAGGCCGCGCGGCACGCTGAACACGGCGTCTTCAGCGATCGAGTAGATGTTCGGGATCACCGCAAAGCCCATGGCCAGACCGACCACCAGAGCGTTGCGCTGGTCGTAGGTGATGCCCAGGTCGTGGGAGATCCACATGCGCATGTCACCGCCGAAGAACCAGTTCTCCATGAACGGGCTCATGTACAGCGACAGCCAGCCCACGAACAGGATCACCGGGATCAGCAGCGCACTTTCCCAGCCGTCCGGGACTTTCAGGCGGATCGACTCAGGCAGGCGACTGAAAGTGAAACCGGCGATCAGGATGCCGATCGGCAGCAGCATCAGCAGGCTGAAAATGCCTGGCAGATGCCCTTCCACATAAGGTGCGAGGAACAGACCGGCGAAGAAACCGAGGATCACCGTCGGCATCGCTTCCATCAGCTCGATCACCGGTTTGACCTTGCGGCGCATGCCCGGGGCCATGAAGTACGCGGTGTAGATCGCAGCGGCAACGGCCAGCGGTGCAGCCAGCAGCATCGCGTAGAACGCGGCTTTCAGGGTGCCGAAGGTCAGTGGCGACAGGCTCAGTTTCGGTTCGAAATCGGTGTTGGCCGCAGTCGATTGCCAGACGTATTTAGGCTCGTCGTAGTTCTCGTACCAGACCTTGCTCCACAGTGCGCTCCACGACACTTCCGGGTGCGGGTTGTCGAGCAGCAACGGTTGCAGCTTGCCGCCGGCCTCGACGATCACACGGTTGGCACGTGGCGACAGACCGAACAGACCCTGGCCCTCGACCACCTGATCGACCAGCAAGGTGCGGTGCGCGGTGCTGTGGAACACGCCGAGCTTGCCGGAAGCATCCAGGGCAACGAAGCCTTTGCGGCGCTCTTCGGCGGTGATTTCAACGATCGGCGTCTTGCCCATCTGGAAGGTGCGGATCTGCTTGAGGCGCAGCTCGCCATCGGTGTCACGGGCCATGAACCACTGGGCCAGGCCACCGGTGGAGTCGCCAACAATCAGCGAGATACCGCCTACCAGTTGAGTGGCGGCAGTGACTTGCGCATCGGCGTTTTCCAGCAGTTTGTAACGACCGTTGAGGCTCTTGTCGCGCAGGCTGAACACGTCGGCCTGAGCGCGACCGTTGACCACGTACAGCCATTGCTGACGCGGGTCGACGAAGATGTTTTTCACCGGCTCAGTCATCTGCGGCAGATCGATACGCTTCTGCTCGTTGGTGACTTCGCCGGTCATCATGTTTTCTTCGCTGGTCAGCGACAGCACGTTGAGTTGCGAACCGGTGGAACCGACCAGCATCAGGGTCGAGTCGGTGGCATTGAGGCTGACGTGCTCCAGCGCACCGCCGCTCTCGTTCAGCGCAATCGGCGCTTCGCCGTACGGGAACTCGATCGCCGGGGTGATGGTTTTCTTGCCGTCCGGGTAGCTGACTTTATAAGTGTGACGGAACACCAGCGCCTGACCGTTGGACAGGCCCACGGCCACCAGCGGATGGCCCGGCTGGTCTTCGCCGATGGAGGTCACACTGGCGCCTGCCGGCAAAGGCAGATCGACGCGCTTCAATTCAGCGCCACTGTCGATATCGAAGAACAGCGCCTGGCCCTTGTCGGAAACGCGCATGGCCACCTGATTCTGCTCTTCGAGCGAAATCATCAGCGGCTTGCCGGCGTCCTGCATCCAGGCCGGGGTGATGGCGTCTTTCGCGGTCAGTTCCGCACCCTTGAACAGGGGCGCGACGACGTAGGCGAGGAAAAAGAAGATCAGGGTGATGGCTGCCAGCACCGCCAGACCGCCGACGAGGACGTACCAGCGGGTGAAGCGATCCTTGAGCGCGCGAATGCGGCGCTTGCGTTGCAACTCAGGCGTATTGAAATCAATGCGCTTGGGAGGGTTCGTAGTCATTTTGGAATTGGCCAGATCATTCATGCGCACACCCTAGCGATCCTGTATGACAGAAAGATGACAATGCAGTGACGCACCAAATCCGCCGCCAGCAGGGCACTGGCAGTGGATAGAAGAATTCGGGGAGTGTGGGAGCCGGGCCGCTTGCGGGCCGGGCCCCACACGGGAGTCAGGCGGGGTTCACCCCTGACTCAGTTTGTTACTTTTTTGCGACTTCAGCGCCGCCTTCCTGCAGACCCAGGTCAGCCAGTGCTTTTGCAGCAACCTTGGCTGGCAGCGGGATGTAGCCGTCTTTCACGACCACTTCCTGGCCCTGTTTCGACAGAACCAGTTTCACGAACTCGGCTTCCAGCGGGGCCAGAGGCTTGTTCGGGGCTTTGTTGACGTACACGTACAGGAAACGCGACAGCGGGTATTTGCCGTTCAGGGCGTTTTCTTCGGTGTCTTCGATGAAGTCAGTGCTGCCTTTCTTCGACAGAGCAACGGTTTTCACGCTGGCGGTCTTGTAGCCGATGCCCGAGTAACCGATGCCGTTCAGCGAGGAGCTGATCGACTGCACGACCGAAGCCGAGCCTGGCTGTTCGTTGACGTTAGGCTTGTAGTCGCCTTTGCACAGGGCTTCTTCCTTGAAGTAGCCGTAGGTACCGGATACCGAGTTGCGACCGAACAGCTGAACCGGCTTGTTGGCCAGGTCGCCGGTCACGCCCAGGTCGCCCCAGGTTTTCACGTCGGCCTTGGCGCCGCACAGACGGGTGGACGAGAAAATCGCGTCAACCTGTTCCATGGTCAGGTGCTGGATCGGGTTGTCCTTGTGCACGAACACAGCCAGGGCGTCCACGGCAACCGGGATAGCGGTTGGCTTGTAGCCGTATTTCTGTTCGAAGGCCGCCAGCTCGGTGTCCTTCATCTTGCGGCTCATCGGGCCCAGGTTGGAGGTGCCTTCAGTCAGCGCAGGTGGCGCAGTGGCGGAGCCAGCGGCCTGAATCTGGATGTTTACGTTCGGGTATTCTTTTTTGTAGTTCTCAGCCCAGAGGGTCATGAGGTTGGCCAGGGTATCGGAACCGACGCTGGACAGGTTGCCCGACACACCAGTGGTCTTGGTGTAGCTCGGGATAGCAGGGTCAACAGCGGCAACCGCGTTGGCAGTCGCAACGCCAGCAGCGACAAAAGTCATTGCCGCCATCAAACGCTTCAGTTTCATGCCTTACTCCTAGCAAATAGGGTGTGTTAAGTCGGGGCCAAGTATCAGCAGGCCGTGTGAACACTCTATGGCTGAAATATGACAATTGGATGAAAGGCCAGCATCCCTGTCGGAAAGCCGGCCTTTCAGTTGTAACGGCAAGTGTGAAGGTGGCTTAGCGACCTTTGCTCCACAACCACGCACCGACCAGGATCCCCATCCCGCACAGCACCGCCACATAGTAGGCAGGCCCCATCGCGCTTTCTTTCAGCAGCAGGCTGACCACCATCGGGGTCAGGCCGCCGAAGATGGCGTAGGCGACGTTATAAGAGAAGGACAGACCGCTGAAGCGCACCACCGGCGGGAACGCTTTCACCATCACATAAGGCACCGCGCCAATGGTGCCGACCAGGAAACCGGTCAGCGCATACAGCGGGAACAGCCAGTTCGGGTGATCGGCGAGGCTGTGATAGAAGGTCCAGGAGCTGGCCAGCAAACCCAGGCAACCGAATACGAATACGCGACCGGCGCCGAAGCGGTCCGCCAGCGCGCCGGAAATGATGCAGCCCACGCTCAAAAATACGATGGCCAGGCTGTTGGATTGCAACGCCACCGTCGGCGAGAAGTGATAGACCGTCTGCAGCACGGTCGGGGTCATCAGGATCACCACGACGATGCCGGCCGACAGCAGCCAGGTCAGCAGCATCGAGACTGCGATAGCCCCGCGATGGTCACGCAGCACCGCGCGCAGCGGCACTTCCTCGGCCAGAGCCTTGCGCAGTTGCAGTTCGGCGAATACCGGGGTTTCGTGCAGCCAGCGGCGCAGGTAGACCGAGAACAGGCCGAACACGCCACCGAGCAGGAACGGAATCCGCCAGGCGTAATCCGAAACTTCCGTTGGCGTATAAATGCTGTTGATCGCAGTGGCGACCAGCGAGCCGAGCAGAATGCCCGCCGTCAGGCCGCTGGTCAGGGTGCCGCAGGCATAGCCGACATGCTTTCCGGGCACGTGTTCGGAAACGAAGACCCACGCCCCCGGCACTTCGCCGCCAATCGCCGCGCCCTGGATGACGCGCATCAACAGCAGCAGGATCGGCGCCCACAGGCCGATCTGCGCGTAAGTCGGCAGCAGGCCCATGATCAGGGTCGGCACGGCCATCATGAAAATGCTCAGGGTGAACATCTTCTTGCGCCCCAGCAGGTCGCCGAAGTGCGCCATGACGATACCGCCCAGCGGCCGCGCGAGGTAGCCGGCGGCAAAGATGCCGAAGGTCTGCATCAGGCGCAGCCACTCGGGCATGTCGGCGGGGAAGAACAATTTGCCGACCACGGTGGCAAAGAACACGAAAATGATGAAATCGTAGAACTCCAGCGCGCCCCCCAGGGCCGATAGCGACAGAGTCTTGTAGTCATTGCGGGTCAAGGGTCGTGCGGGTTGGTCTGGCTGCGCGAGACTCGAGGGCGCTGTGGTCATGGCAAGGTCTTCTCTTATAGTCGGATCTGCCGCCACAACAACGCTGGCTGTGGCTCGGGCAGGTTCGGCACCATAGCAAATTGTTCGAAAAAGCACATAGAGGCGCGTATTTGACGGTCGAAATGAGAACCGGATGGTCGTCGCGGAGTCTACCGACCGATATACTCGCAATCCTGCTCCGGCTTGTAGGGGGTTGCTGTGCGAAAACGTCGTTGGTCGCCCTGGCGCGTGGATCCAGCCGGTTTCGCAGAGTTTCCCCTTTAGTTGCCTTATGGAAAACGTGACGAACGTAGTATGTTCGGTGCTGAATCGTTTTTCCTGAAGACGGCTACCACCAGCAATACCCAACGAAGAGTCACGGGTCAGAGGCACCCCCGGCATGATAGAGCTCGAACAAGAAGATCCGATCCCGCAAGGCGACCTGGCCTTGCAAATCACCGCGCTTCCCCGCGAAACCAACGGCTTCGGCGATATTTTCGGCGGCTGGCTGGTGGCGCAGATGGACCTGGCCGGCACCGCAATGGCCAGCCGCGTCGCCGGTGGTCGTGTTGCAACGGTCGCCATCGATCGCATGGCGTTCCTGGTGCCGGTGGCTGTCGGCGCGCAATTGTCCTTTTATACCCAGACCCTGGAGATCGGCCGCAGCTCGATCCAGATGATGGTCGAGGTGTGGAGCGACGACCCGCTGTCCAGCGAGTGGCGTAAAGTGACCGAGGCGGTGTTCGTGTTCGTGGCCATCGATGGCAGCGGTCGCACCCGTTCGGTTCCGCCACGCGCACGTTAAACCTCGCGACCGTTTCACGGTCGATAGTCGTCCAAGTTGCTGATCGAGAGTTGTCCGATGAACACGCCCAACGTTGAAGCCGTGAAACTGGATGAACTGAACTGCTGGCGCATCCGCCACGGTCAGGCCGAAGTGCTGGTGGCCCAGCAAGGTGCGCACATCCTCAGTTATCAGATCGATGGCCAGCCGCCGATCATCTGGCTCAACGACAAGGCCGTGTTCAAGACCGGCAAGAGCATCCGCGCCGGTGTGCCGGTGTGCTGGCCGTGGTTCGGCAAGTTCGAACGCAACCCGCAGAGCGTGCAGGCGATGCGTGTCAGCGAAGAGCCGGCCGCCGCCCACGGGTTTGTCCGGGCAATGGATTGGGAATTAGGCGGCATCGAAGCCGAGGACCAGGGCGTCAAGGTTGAATTCAAGCTGCCGTATCCCGAAGGCGGTTTCCCGGGTTGGCCGCATCAGGTTGACCTGACTCTGACCCTGCATCTGAATGATCAGTTGAACATCAGCCTGACCAGCCACAACCGCGGTGTCAACACCGTCAGTATCAGCCAGGCGCTGCACAGCTATTTCGCGGTCAGCGATGTGCGCAACGTGCGCGTCGAAGGCGTGGACGGTCTGGACTACATCGAGACGCTGGATGACTGGAAGACGCACGCCCAGCAAGGCGACCTGCGCTTTGCCGGGGAAACCGACCGCATCTATCTCGACGTCCCGCCGCAACTGAGCATCGTCGACCCGGCCTGGGAGCGGCGCATCGTGCTGACCGCGACCGGCTCACGCACCGCCGTGATCTGGAACCCATGGATCGACCGCGCCGCCGCGTTCAGCGACATGGACAACGACGGCTGGCAGCGCATGCTGTGCATCGAGACGGCGAATGTGCTGGACGACGTTGTGACACTGGCACCGAGTGCCAGTCATACGATGGGGGTCAGCGTCGGCAGTCAGCCGCTCTGAAAACAAAAATCGCAGCCCTGGGGCTGCGATTTTTTTTGCGGGTCTGAATTACAGATCCGACTCCTGCACTACCCGCACCTTGTCCGCATCCAGTGCGTAGGCCGCATCGGCCAGGTCATTGCTGACCTTTTCGATCTTCAGCGTGCCGGTCACCCACAGCGGTGTGTAGATGTCGTCCAGCTTCAAGCCTTTTGGATAACGCACCAGCACCAGTTGGTTCGGCGGTGGCGGCGGCACGTGGATGCACGCGCCGGGGTATGGCACGAGGAAAAACAGCGTACTGCGGCCCTTTGCGTCGGATTCCAGCGGTACCGGATAACCACCGATGCGGATGTGTTTGTCGTTCATCGACGCCACGGTCTTGGTCGAATACATCACCGCCGGCAAACCCTTGGCCTGCTTCATCCCGCCTTTCTGGGTGAAGGTGCCGGTGGCCTCCGGAGAGTTGTGGTCGATTTCAGGCATGGCCTCGAGGGCTTTCTGGTCCGACTTGGGCATCAGTTCCAGCCAGTCGGTTTCCGGCAGTTCGCCGGCGTGGGCCAGACCGCTGCCCAGCAAAAGGAGAGTCAACAGAAGACGGCGCATGAAGGTGCTCGGTAAAGGATGCTCGAATAAGGAGGGCAAAGTGAATCGTCGAGCATTCTAGCCCTCCCTACCGGATTGGCAGAGAGGACTTTGTCGCTTTGGATCAGTTCTTTTTGATCAGACCGTAGATCACCAGCAGCACGATCGCGCCAACCAGCGCGCCAATGAAGCCTGCGCCCTGACCTGCCTGATAGATGCCCAGGGCCTGACCGCCGTAAGTGGCTGCCAGCGAACCGCCGATACCGAGCAGGATGGTCATGATCCAGCCCATGCTGTCATCGCCCGGTTTCAGGAACCGCGCCAGCAGGCCGACGATGAGGCCGATAAAGATGGTTCCGATAATTCCCATGGCATTTCCCTCTGAATGGTAGATATGCGATGAAGCCTAGTCAGACTTTCGCATCCTGCCATCAGAGAACGGCGGCCCCGCAATGGTTCCGCCGCTGCCAGATGAAACTCTCGTTACTCGGCGATCAGCGCTTCGACCTTGAGGATCTGCTGCTCGAGGGTCGCCTTGTCCTTGCAGCGCAGATTGGCGTGTCCGACCTTGCGCCCGGCCTTGAAGGCCTTGCCGTAGTGATGCAGATGGCAATCGTCGATGGCGATGACCTTTTCGACCGGCGGAACCACACCGATGAAGTTGAGCATCGCGCTCTCACCGACCTTGGCGGTCGAACCCAGCGGCAGACCGGCGACGGCCCGCAGGTGGTTTTCGAACTGGCTGCACTCGGCGCCTTCGGTGGTCCAGTGCCCGGAGTTATGCACACGCGGGGCGATTTCGTTGGCCTTGAGGCCACCGTCGACTTCAAAGAACTCGAATGCCATCACGCCAACGTAATCCAGTTGCTTGAGGACGCGGCCGGAATAGTCTTCGGCCAGAGCCTGCAACGGATGATCGGAGCTGGCGACCGACAGCTTGAGAATGCCGCTGTCGTGGGTGTTGTGCACCAGTGGATAGAACCTGGTCTCACCATCGCGGGCACGCACGGCGATCAACGATACTTCGCCGGTGAACGGCACGAAGCCTTCCAGCAGGCAAGGCACGCTGCCCAGTTCGGCGAAGGTACCGACAACGTCTTCCGGCTTGCGCAGGACTTTCTGGCCCTTGCCGTCATAACCCAGGGTGCGGGTTTTCAGCACGGCCGGCAGACCGATCGAAGCGACCGCGGCGTCCAGATCGGCTTGCGACTGGATGTCGGCGAACGCCGGGGTCGGAATCCCCAAATCCTTGAACATGCTCTTTTCGAACCAGCGGTCGCGTGCGATGCGCAGCGCTTCGGCGCTCGGGTAGACCGGCACGAATTGCGAAAGAAACGCCACGGTTTCAGCCGGAACGCTTTCGAACTCGAAGGTCACCAGGTCGACTTCATCGGCCAACTGGCGCAGATGATCCTGATCGCCGTAATCGGCCCGCAGGTGTTCGCCCAGCGCGGCGGCGCAAGCGTCCGGCGCAGGGTCGAGGAAAGCGAAGTTCATGCCCAGCGGGGTGCCCGCCAGGGCCAACATGCGACCCAACTGGCCGCCACCGATTACACCGATCTTCATCTCAACAACCTCAGGCAATACGTGGGTCTGGATTGTCCAGGACGCTGTCCGTCTGCTCGGCACGGAAGGTCTTCAGTACCGCGTGGAATTGTGGATGCTTGGCGCCCAGGATGCTCGCTGACAGCAGGGCTGCGTTGATCGCACCGGCCTTGCCGATGGCCAGGGTGGCCACCGGGATGCCGGCCGGCATCTGCACGATCGACAGCAGCGAATCGACGCCCGAGAGCATCGCCGACTGGACCGGAACGCCCAGCACCGGCAGGTGGGTCTTGGCCGCACACATGCCTGGCAAGTGGGCTGCGCCACCGGCACCGGCGATGATCACCTCGATGCCGCGGCCTTCAGCCTCTTCGGCGTACTGGAACAGCAGATCCGGGGTGCGGTGGGCAGAGACCACCTTGACCTCGTAAGGGATGCCGAGCTTTTCCAGCATATCGGCGGTGTGGCTAAGGGTGGACCAATCGGACTTGGAGCCCATGATCACGCCAACCAGTGCACTCATCGTCGCGCCTCTTCTCTCTGGAGCGCCCGCAGGCGCGTCATAAAACAACAAGCCACGCAGGTTGCGTGGCTTGATTGTACGAAAAATGGCCGGACGTACCGGCCGAAGGCCGCGCAGTATACCGCAAAGAAAGCAATAAACAGCCCCCGTCGCGACCATCTGTCATCTGAACCTAACGACACATTTTGCTGACTCTAGGTTCAAGAATATTGCTTCGTTTTTCCCACGGGAAACATGATCAACAGGTCGAATGGAGAGCGTACTCAAATTTCCGCATGAGTTCATGTAATAAAAATCAAAACATTCCCAAGAGCCACAACAAAATTTAAATGATATACAACCAAGCATGAAATAAAAAAACAGAGACCCCACCCAAAAAACAAAAACTTATATTGCACAGCAACAGATCCATATTAATAGCACTTCCAAAATCGCAACGGCAGGACAGTCGGCACCATCACGCCTGCCCGTCACTATCAAGTAAATTGCAATCATCCAAAGGAACGGAACATGGCCAAACAGCCTTTAACACTGAATGTCTTCATCCATGAGGACTTATCGGACGACAGCAGACGAGACTTGTACAACACTCATTTTTCCTGGTTTACCGACGAAATCCAGGAACTGTCCGGCCGCAAGCTATCAGTCAATATGTTCACCCCGTCAGAAGCAGAGACCTTGAGTGGTTTTGATTATAAAAAAATATCCGCCGCCAGTTCTTTGGACGCTTGGGCAGAAAAATTAAAAAGCCATTTCGGCTCCGTGCTCCTGCAAGACTCGCACACAAGATTCAACAAATATCTATTGCTGACTCGCGACAATATAAACCCGAGCACAATGGGAATTGCACAAAACAAGGGTTACGCGGGTATATCCTCGATAAGAAGCGACATGGTTCCTGCTCACGAAGCGGGCCACATGTTCGGCGCGACTCATGAAGACAGCGAAATCCTGTACAACGGCTGGTGGAGCGAAACAATCATGAGTGATGATACTTTCTCACCACTTCGAAGCAATGCCAACCGCTTCAGTGATAAAAACAGAGAGAACATTCGCAATTACCTGGACAAACCGATTGCACAGCGGGCCGTGCCGCGCCCCCAAGACGATTGGGACGACGATTGAACTGATGCAAACCTGCCGCATCCCACGAGCTCTCGTATTTTAATAAAGCTCACCCGGCTTGGCAGAGGCGAAAAACAACATTCGCCTCTGCTTTCATTCAGTTATTGCCACTCGCTGCACCGCCTTCCAGCTTGCGCCACAACAACCGCACGTTGGCCTTGCGCACCAGTGCACAGCGGTACAGGCGAATTTCCAGCGGCACATGCCATTGCGGGCCGCCGCAGACAACCAGTTCGCCACGGGCCAGCTCGGCACGCACGCTCAGTTGCGGCACCCAGGCAATGCCGAGGCCTTCCAGGGCCATGCTTTTAAGGCTGTCGGCCATGGCGGTTTCGTAGATCGTGGTGAAGCGCAACTGACGCTGGCGCAGCAAGCCGTTCACCGAACGTCCGAGAAACGCCCCGGCGCTGTAGGCCAGCAGCGGCACGCTGGCCTCGCCTTCCAGGTCGAACAGTGGCTTGCCATTGACATCCGCTGCGCACACCGGGAGCATTTCGGTCTGCCCCAGATGCAGTGACGGGAAAATTTCCGGGTCCATCTGCATCGCGGCGTCCGGGTCGTAGAATGCCAGCATCAGATCACAGCCACCTTCACGCAGCGCGTGCACCGCGTCGCCAACGTTGGTCGCGACCAGCCGCGTGGCGATGTTCAGGCCTTCGTTACGCAGTTGCGCGATCCAGCGCGGGAAGAAACCGAGCGCCAGCGAGTGCGCCGCCGCCACCTGGATCACTTCACCCTGCCCGCCTTCCAGGTGATGCAAATGGCGCAACACTTCACCGAGCTGTTCGACCACGGTGCGCGCCGTCACCAGAAACAGTTGCCCCGCCGCCGTCAGCTCGACCGGTGTGCGCGAGCGGTTGACCAGCGTCAGTCCGAGCGCCGCTTCCAGGCTGCGGATCCGCCGACTGAACGCCGGCTGGGTCACGAAGCGCCGTTCGGCCGCCTGCGAGAAGCTGCGGGTGGCGGCCAGGGCACTGAAGTCCTCGAGCCATTTGCTTTCCAGATTCATCACGTCCTCCCGGACACGCACCAAAACAGGTCACACGTCTGCCGCGCACACGGCGTCACACGGGCATTATGCCGAATGTGCATAGGGCAGTGTTTAACAGCATTGGCCCAAAAATTCCCACAAGCCTAGCATTCGCAGCGTTCCGGCACAGACCGGGTCCATATCGAGATGATTTCTATCATGTCCTCCGCTGCATCATTCCGCACAGAAAACGACCTGCTTGGCACCCTCGAAGTCCCTGCTCAAGCGTATTACGGCATCCAGACCCTGCGAGCGGTGAACAACTTCCGTCTCTCGGGCGTTCCGATTTCGCACTACCCGAAGCTGGTTGTCGGTCTGGCGATGGTCAAACAGGCCGCCGCTGACGCCAACCGCGAGCTGGGTCACCTGAGCGAAGCCAAGCACGCTGCCATCAGCGAAGCCTGTGCCCGTCTGATCCGCGGTGATTTCCACGAAGAGTTCGTGGTCGACATGATTCAAGGTGGCGCCGGTACCTCCACCAACATGAACGCCAACGAAGTGATCGCCAACATCGCGCTGGAAGCGATGGGTCACCAGAAAGGCGAATACCAGTACCTGCACCCGAACGACGACGTGAACATGGCGCAGTCGACCAACGACGCCTATCCGACCGCGATCCGTCTGGGTCTGCTGCTGGGTCACGACGCGCTCCTGGCCAGCCTCGACAGCCTGATTCAGGCATTCGCGGCCAAGGGTGAAGAATTCAACCACGTCCTGAAGATGGGTCGTACCCAGCTGCAAGACGCCGTGCCGATGACCTTGGGTCAAGAGTTCCGCGCTTTCGCCACCACCATGGGCGAAGACCTGGCCCGTCTGAAGACGCTGGCCCCGGAACTGCTGACTGAAGTGAACCTGGGCGGCACCGCGATCGGTACCGGCATCAACGCCGACCCGCGCTACCAGGCCCTGGCCGTACAGCGTCTGGCACTGATCAGCGGTCAACCGCTGGTTCCAGCCGCCGACCTGATCGAAGCCACCTCCGACATGGGCGCCTTCGTGCTGTTCTCCGGCATGCTCAAGCGCACCGCGGTCAAGCTGTCGAAGATCTGCAACGACCTGCGTCTGCTGTCCAGCGGCCCGCGTACCGGCATCAACGAAATCAACCTGCCGGCGCGTCAGCCAGGCAGCTCGATCATGCCAGGCAAGGTCAACCCGGTTATCCCGGAAGCCGTGAACCAGGTGGCCTTCCAGGTCATCGGTAACGATCTGGCGCTGACCATGGCAGCCGAAGGCGGCCAGCTGCAACTGAACGTGATGGAGCCGCTGATCGCCTTCAAGATCCTCGACTCGATCCGCCTGCTGCAACGCGCCATGGACATGCTGCGCGAGCACTGCATCGTCGGCATCACCGCCAACGAAGCGCGCTGCCGCGAACTGGTCGAACACTCGATCGGTCTGGTCACCGCACTGAACCCGTACATCGGCTACAAAAACGCCACCCGCATCGCCCGTATCGCCCTTGAAAGCGGCCGCGGCGTGCTGGAACTGGTGCGCGAAGAAGGTCTGCTCGACGAAGCCATGCTCGCCGACATCCTGCGCCCGGAAAACATGATTGCTCCGCGTCTGGTGCCCCTGAAGGCCTGATCCGACGCGTGACTTGTAGCACCGCTCACCAGGTCGAGGGACTAGACACCTCTCACCTTTTGAGGGCTTGGGGAGCATTCCCCGAGCCCTTTTTTTTAACTGTTTGAACCTGAGAACCGTATGTATGGAAGCTGACCGCAAATCAGCTTTCACACAAACCCGACGCCGGTAACGTCGGGTGTTTCAAAGCTTCGTTTCGTCGCTTGCACCACAACCGTGCAGACGGGCGCCGCACTGATCGGTATAGTGCCGCCCCTCTTCGCGTGAGCGGTCGTCGGTAACGAGGCCATAACCCATGCGAAACCCGAACTAATAACAAACCCGCGATATGGATCCGGGACGAACCCTCGCCTCGCCCGTTGTGCCGCACGCACACCGGTGTAACGCGATGTTTCTGACCATCCAGCATTTGCTTAAACAATAAACAGCGAGGAAAAATCCATGCTCGAAGTCATCAACGACTTCCTCTCAGGGAAAGTACTGATCGTGCTCATTGTCGGGCTCGGTAGCTACTTCACGATTCGCTCGCGTTTCGTTCAATTGCGCCACTTCTTCCACATGTTCGCGGTGTTCCGCGACAGCCTCAAAGGCAGCGCCGGGCAACTCAGCTCGTTCCAGGCCCTGATGCTCAGCCTCGCCGGCCGCGTCGGTGCAGGCAACATCGCCGGTGTCGGCATCGCCGTGACCCTCGGTGGTCCGGGTGCGGTGTTCTGGATGTGGGTGACCGCTCTGGTCGGCATGTCCAGCAGCTTCTTCGAATGTACGCTGGCTCAGGTCTACAAGCGCGCCGATGGCGACGGCCTGTACCGTGGCGGTCCGGCTTACTACATCCAGCACGGCCTGAAACTCAAAGGCATGGCGGTGGTGTTCTCGATCCTGCTGCTGGTCACCTACGGCTTCGCCTTCATCGGCCTGCAGTCCTACACCGTGACCCACTCGCTGCAGAACGCCTTTGCCTTTGACCCGCAACACACCGGTATCGTCCTGGCTGTGCTGCTGGCCATCACCTTCATCGGCGGCATCAAGCGCATCGCTTCGGTGTCCGACCTGCTGGTACCGATCAAGACCCTGGCCTACATCGGCGTGACCCTGTACGTGATCGGCACCCAGATCGAACACGTGCCCGCCATGCTGGTTACCATTTTCAAGAGCGCCTTCGGTCTCGACCCGGCCTTCGGCGGCCTGCTCGGCAGCGCCATCGTCATGGGCGTGAAGCGTGGCGTGTTCGCCAACGAAGCGGGCCTGGGCAGTGCGCCGAACGTCGCCGCCGTGGCGGCCGTGAAGCACCCGGGCGCTCAGGGCGTGGTTCAGGCGTTCAGCGTGTTCCTCGACACCTTCGTGATCTGCACCTGCACCGCACTGCTGATCCTGCTGTCGGGCTTCTACACCCCGGGCTTCGAAGGTGACGGCATCGTCCTGACCCAGAACTCGCTGGCCGCCGTGGTCGGTGACTGGGGCCGCATGTTCGTCAGCGTCGCGCTGTCGCTGTTCGTCTTCACTTGCATCCTCTACAACTACTACCTGGGCGAAAACAGCCTGCAATTCCTCACCCGCAACCGCGCTGCGCTGATGACGTTCCGCGGTCTGGTGCTGGCACTGGTGGTCTGGGGTTCGATGCAGGATCTGTCGACCGTGTTCGCCTTCGCCGACATCACCATGACCTGCCTGGCCTTCGTCAACCTGATGGCCCTGGCCCTGCTGTTCAAGGTCGGCATGCGTGTGATGCGCGACTACGACGCGCAGCGCCGTGCCGGCGTCGACCAGCCGGTGTTCGACTCCAGCAAGTTCAGCGACCTGGATCTGGACCTGAAGGCCTGGCCTGCCAATCCGTCGGCCGACACCCAGGCCAACGCTCAGCCGCAAGGCATCCCTGCAGCGCAACGCTGATCGGGTAAAAACCGGGCGCAGCTCTTGCGCCCGGCGTGACACAAGCAGCGGTCGGCGTCATGCTCGACCGCATGCTGTCCTCGTTCAGGAGAACTCCCCATGAATTCCTCGACCTACCCTGCCGCCCAGCACGTGATGGTGCTGTACACCGGTGGCACCATCGGCATGCAGGCCAGCGCCAATGGCCTGGCTCCGGCGTCCGGTTTTGAAGCGCGGATGCGCGATTACCTGCACAGCCAGCCTGAGCTGGTGGTACCGCAGTGGCGCTTTCGCGAGATGTCGCCGCTGATCGACAGCGCCAACATGACCCCGGCCTACTGGCAGCAACTGCGTGAAGCGGTGGTCGACGCCGTCGATGTGCAAGGCTGCGACAGCGTGCTGATCCTGCACGGCACCGACACCCTGGCCTACAGCGCCGCCGCCATGAGCTTCCAGTTGCTCGGCCTGCATGCCCGCGTGTGCTTCACCGGCTCGATGCTGCCGGCCGGCGTCACCGACAGCGACGCGTGGGAAAACCTCAGCGGCGCATTGGTCGCCCTCGGCCACGGCCTGGCGCCGGGCGTGCATCTGTATTTCCACGGCGAACTGCTGGCCCCGACCCGCTGCGCGAAAGTGCGCAGCTTCGGCCGCCATCCGTTCAAACGTCTGGAACGTCAGGGCGGTGGCGTGAAAGCCACCTCGCTGCCAGCCGCGCTGAACTACAACCAACCCAAGCAACTGGCCAAGGTGGCGGTGTTACCGCTGTTCCCGGGCATTGGCGCCGAGATCATCGACGGCCTGCTCGACAGCGGCATTCAGGGTCTGGTGTTGGAGTGCTATGGCAGCGGTACCGGGCCAAGCGACAACCCGCAATTTCTCGCCAGCCTCGGTCGGGCGCGGGACAACGGTGTCGTGGTGGTTGCGGTCACGCAGTGCCATGAAGGCGGTGTGGAACTGGATGTGTACGAGGCTGGCAGCCGCTTGCGTGGTGTTGGCGTGTTGTCCGGTGGCGGCATGACCCGTGAGGCGGCGTTCGGCAAGTTAAATGGTTTGCTGGGTGCCGGCCTTGAGACAGCTGAAGTACGGCGTCTGGTCGAACTCGACCTGTGCGGCGAGCTGATTTAAACCTTCAAATATTCCTCCCGTCGTACCGCGACGGGAGAAATAAAATACATCGGGAACAGATCCAGTAGATTTGCACCCATATCGACACACCATTTTGATCGTTAGTGCACAACATTCCTTATCAGAAAAACCTCTCCCACCCACAACTTAGCAGCTCAATAAAAATCTATCTAAACCCTACATGGGCAACGCCGTAGCTGAGCCGGACCGACTGCTGCGTTGCAGTAGCATCAAAGTAAATACTGTAATTCGAACTTGTTTCATCTTCACGTATGATCATGCTGCCTTTGTCTGCTGTCCAACCGGCACCATTGCATCGATAGTAAAGAAAAAATCTAGAGGCATCGACAACCTGCCCTAGATACTTTCGGCTGACACCGATCATGATAACGTGCGTTTTCTTGGTGTCTTCAAACTCGACAAATATGTTTTCTCCGTCAGCGCCTGCTCGCGCCGGCATGACCACATTACCACCATCAACCAGAACAGAAAGGCTTCCAGTTACAATACCGGCCTTTAGACTTTTGAAATCATCAAGTGTAATTTTTGATTCCTTTGAATTACCCATTATGCAATCCCTCATAAGAGTGAGCTGATATATAGAGCCTATGAAAACAACATATCCAAAGCGTGGAATATGTCAGATATAAAATAGACACAAGACACCAGATACCTGCTGGCGCCAACCCATTGCGCGAAATTGCGCAGTTTTCGCCGTCATCCGTTCAAACGCCTGGAGCATCAGGGCGGCGTCGTGAAAGCCACTTCCTGCCGGCCGCGTTTAACTACAACCATCAAAGCAATTGACCAAGGTTGCTGTGCTGCCGCGGTTCCCGGGAATCAGCGCCGAGATCAATGATGCTCAGCAATACCCCTCTTTACTGCATGAAGGGGTATCGACTATTTCACAGGTTTAACCACAAGGAGTTTCGCCTTTAATTTTGCTGTTTCCAGATTCGGGGGATCACCGCGCCAAAGAGTCGCATCAACGTCGCACTGAAGCCTTCCTGTGCTGGCGTCAAAGGACACACCAGAAAGCTTTGCTGTGTCCGCATCCCAACGACCGGGATCATTACCAAAGAGAAAATTAAAAAAATCGCCATAACCCATACGAAAATCATACATAACCGAGGATAAAGCTGATTGATCGATCTCCAGATTAATACCGGAATCCTTGCTCCTGAACAGAAGCAGTAACCTCTTTCCGTTTTTATCTACATGTTCCACCCATGAGTCGGCCGGACATTCAAAATGCTGGCCATCCAGCGTCCCTACTATGCTCCCCTCATCTACAGGATTCTTTCCGCCACCGTACTTATCCAATATGCTTTCAATATAAACACGACGGTCTTCGACTTCTTTATTTTTCGAATTCATTTTTTCGTCCTCCTTATTAATAACCCCATACACATTACAACCACAAACTGAGCGTAGACCCAGACAAATACAAATCAAATAAAAAACTCAAATAAATAGACATTAGTAACTAAACGACAAACGGCGCCCATATAATTAAAAACCTGTTACTTCTGACAGTCGCCAAAACAACTATTTCGCATTAAGTTAAACAGGCGGGAGCCACGCCCCTATATGTGACAAAACAAAAGTGGCCATTTCTGTAAACATTAATTACCGTAAACAATCGATATGCAACTTGTGGTATGTAATTTGCTTTCCAGGAAATGTATTTCGCTCGGGACGCCTCTATGCTCCACTCCCACCTCACCACCCTCAACGCTGTCTCCCTGGTGCTCAACACCTTCCGGGATCAAGGCCTGTCCAGCGAAGCGCTGTTGGCTGGCAGCGGCATCAGCGCGGCGGATCTGAACCGGGCCGACACCCGCATCACCACCAATCAGGAGATGCAGGTCTGCGCCAACGCGGTCGCGCTCAAGCACGATATCGGTCTGGAACTGGGCCGGCGCATGCACGTTTCCTGCTACGGCATCCTCGGTTACGCGCTGCTGACCTGTGCCACCTTCGGTGACGCTTTGCGCCTGGCGATCCGTTATCCGGCGCTGCTGGGAACACTTTTCGAGCTGAGCCTGGAGGACGACGGCGAGCGTGCCTGGTTCGTCGCCGCCGATTACCGCGAGAGTCCGGCGATGGCCGTATTCAACGCCGAGTTCTGTCTGGTGTCGCTGAAAGTCATCTGCGACGACCTGCTCGGCCATCCACTGCCATTGCTGGCCGCGCGCTTCGAACACGCTGCGCCGGATTACCGCGACAGCTACGCCGAACACTTCAAGGCGCCCCTGCATTTCGGTGCCAAGGACAACGCCTTCGCCTTCGACCGGCGCTGGCTCGATCAGCCGCTGCCGCTGGCCGACATCATCACCCACCAGGCGATGGCCGAACGCTGCCGCAAGCAGAACACCGAGTTCACCGGCCGCCAGGCGTGGCTGGGGCGGATCCGCCAGTTGCTCAGCGCGCAACTCAATGCTGCACCGGGACTGGAAGGTCTGGCGCAGCAGATGAACTGCTCGCCGCGCACCTTGCGCCGGCATCTGAAAGACATGGGTTGCAGCTATCAGGAGCTGCTCGACGAACTGCGTTTCGAGCGGGCCAAGCAAATGCTTTGTGAGGACCAGTTGCCGATCTATCGCATCGCCGAAACCCTGGGTTTCAGCGAGACCGCCAGCTTCCGCCATGCGTTCGTGCGCTGGAGCGGCGTGGCGCCGAGTCAGTTCCGCCCACACGGTTAAACCGTCGAGGGGCGATATCAGGTCAGTATTTTTGGCCACATCGATCCCCTTTTGGCCTCTCTGGCCGTTCTCCGATTCGCCCCGCGCCGCAACACTGGAGCCAACCGAATCAGCCCCTGCGGAGAACAACAAATGCTGACGATCTACTCTGACGATCACCACCTGCACCATGGCCGCTGCGAATTGATCGACGGGCAACTCAAGCCTTGCTTCGAGATGCCGTCGCGCGCCGACCACGTGCTGCAACGTGTGAAACATCAAAAACTCGGCCCGGTCGAAGCACCGAAAGATTTTGGCCTTGGGCCGATCGAGCGCATCCACAGCCGCGATTACCTCGACTTCTTCAAAGGCGCCTGGGCGCGCTGGACCGAATTCAACACCGACGGCGACCTGCTGCCCTACACCTGGCCGGCGCGCACTCTGCGTCAGGTCAAACCGACCAGCCTGCACGGCCAGCTTGGTTACTACAGCTTCGACGGCGGCGCACCGATTACCGCCGGCACCTGGCAAGCGGCCTACAGCGCAGCGCAAGTGGCGCTGACCGCTCAAGCGGAAATCCAGCGCGGCGCCCGTGGGGCCTTCGCCCTGTGCCGTCCGCCGGGACACCATGCTGCCGGCGACTTGATGGGCGGTTATTGCTACCTCAACAACGCCGCCATTGCAGCGCAAGCATTCCTCGATCAGGGCCACAAGAAGGTTGCGATCCTCGACGTCGACTATCACCACGGCAACGGTACCCAGTCGATTTTCTACGAGCGCAGCGACGTGCTGTTCACCTCGATCCACGGCCACCCGGAAGCGGAATTCCCGTTCTTCCTCGGCTACGAAGACGAACGCGGCGAAGGGGCCGGCGAAGGCTTCAACTTCAACTATCCGCTGCCGGCCGGTTCCGGCTGGGATGTCTGGAGCGCGGCGCTGGATCAGGCCTGCGCTGAGATCGACAGCTACGGCGCCGACATCATCGTCGTGTCGCTGGGTGTCGACACCTTCAAGGACGACCCGATCTCGCAGTTCAAGCTTGATAGCCCGGACTATCTGGCCATGGGCAAGCGCATCGCCGCCCTCGGCAAACCGACCCTGTTCGTCATGGAAGGTGGCTACGCGGTGGAAGAAATCGGCATCAATGCGGTGAACGTGCTTGAAGGTTTCGAACAATGAGCAGACTCAAGCACCTCATCGCGCCGGCGTTGTGCGCGGCGCTGCTGAGCAGCGGCGCCCACGCGCAAGAACGCACCCTGCGCGTCTACAACTGGTTCGACTACATCACCCCCAAGGCACTGGAAGATTTCAAGGCGCAGAACAGCCAGACCAGACTGGTCTACGACATCTTCGACACCAACGAAGCGCTGGAGGCCAAGCTGCTGACCGGCAACTCCGGCTATGACGTGGTGGTGCCGTCCAACGTGTTCCTCGCCAAGCAGATCGAGGCCGGGGTGTTCCAGCCGCTGGATCGCAGCCAGTTGCCGAACTGGAATCACCTCGATCCGAAACTGATGAAGCTGATCGAAGCCAACGACCCGGGCAACCAGTTCGCCGTGCCGTACATGTACGGCACCATCCTGATCGGCTTCAACCCGGCCAAGGTCAAAGCGGCGCTGGGTGACAACGCGCCGGTGGATAGCTGGGATCTGATCTTCAAGGAAGAGAACATCAGCAAGCTCAAGCAGTGCGGTGTCGCCCTGCTCGACTCGCCGTCGGAGATCCTGCCGCTGGCCCTGCAACACCTCGGTCTGGATCCCAACAGCAAGAACCCGGCGGACTACGCCAAGGCTGAAGCGCTGCTGATGAAGATTCGCCCGTACGTGACCTACTTCCATTCGTCCAAATACATGGCCGACATCGCCAACGGCGACATCTGCGTCGCGGTCGGCTATTCGGGCAGCTTCTCGCAAGCCGCCAACCGCGCCAAAGAGGCGAAGAACGGCGTGGTGGTTGACATGCGCCTGCCGAAGGAAGGAGCGCCGATCTGGTTCGACATGCTCGCTATCCCGAAAGGCGCGAAAAACCCGCAGGACGCCTACACCTTCATCAACTACCTGCTGCAACCGCAGGTGATCGCCCCTGTCAGCGATTTTGTCGGTTATCCGAACCCGAACAAGGACGCCACCGAACTTGTCGACCCGGCGATTCGCAACAACCCGAATCTGTACCCGACCGATGCGGCGATGAATACGCTCTACACCTTGCAACCGCTGCCGCGCGATGCGGAACGGGCGCGCACGCGGGCGTGGACGAAGATCAAATCCGGCACCTGAAACCTTCCCATCCAGCTCAGACCCGCCCCGGCGGGTCTTTGGATACCGATGTTCCGTCTTCACTCACCCCAGGCTTGCCGCAAACGGGCCAGGGCCGACTCGATCGCCGGCTCCGGCACCGCCGCAAAACCCAGCACCAGACCGGCGCGCTGATCGAGCGGCAGCGTCGAGTCCGGCAGCCAGTATTTGCTCAAGCCATGGACTTCCACCTCTACGCTGGCGGCCTGCTCGATCAATTGCTGTTCGCGGGCCACGCTGTCGACCGTCACCGTGAGATGCAATCCGGCCGACACCGCGGGCAATGCCCCCACACCCGCCAGGCCATGTGGCCAACCATTGATCAGCGTGTTGCGCCGGCTCAGGGCTGCCCGACGCATCCGTCGGATGTGCCGCTGGAAGTGCCCGGCCGCCATGAACTCGGCCATCACCGCCTGAGTGCTCACCTCGGAGTGCCGGACATCCACTGCACGCCGCTGCGCAAACGCCTCCACCAGCCCCGGCGGCAACACCAGATAACCCAGGCGCAGCGCCGGGAACGCGACTTTGCCGAAGGTGCCGACGTATAGCACGCGGCCCTGGCGGTCGAGTGCAGCCAGCGGGGCCAGTGGCGCGCCGGTGTAGCGATACTCGCCGTCGTAGTCGTCCTCGACAATCCAGCCGCCGGTACGCTCGGCCCAGGCCAGCAACTCCAGGCGCCGCGCCAGGCTCATCACCACCCCCGTCGGGTACTGATGAGAGGGCGTGACATAAGCCACTCGGCAATCTTCGGCGGCCGCCAGTGCCGCGCAGTCGATACCCTCTTCGTCCACGGCAATGCCTTGCAATCGGCCACCGGCCAGCGCGAAGGCGTGACCCGCTGCGCGGTAGCCCGGATTTTCAATGCCGACCCCGGCGCCCGGCTCCACCAGCAACTGTGCACAAAGGCTGATTCCCTGCTGCGCGCCACTGGTGATCACAATTTGCTCAGCGGAACACTGCATGCCGCGCGAACTGCGCAAATAAGCGGCGATCAGACCGCGCAAGCGTGCATCGCCCGCCGGGTCGCCGTAACACAGTTGCTGCAAGTCGGGTTTGCGCCAGAACGCCGCGTTCAGCTTGGCCCAGACGTCGAACGGGAACAGATCGAACGCTGGAACCCCCACCCTGAAAGCCCGTGGCGGACCGCTTGGCGGCGTTGGCAAATGATTCTGTTCAAGCCGCTGCATGGCTCCGCTGTGGATAACTTTTCTGGATAAATCCCCAGTGGTTTTGGCCACAGTTGTGGATAAAGCTGTGGGTAAGCCTGTTGAAAACCCTGTGGATACTTTTGTGGATAGTTTTTTCGCCGGTGCCGTCGATTGCGGCAATTGCGCTACATACGTCCCGTCACCGACCCGTCCTTCGATAAAACCCTCGGCATACAGCTGATCGTAGGCGCGCACCACGCTGTTGCGGGAAATCCCCAACGCTGCCGCCAGATCGCGACTGGCCGGCAAGCGCGTGCCGCTGGCCAGAAGCCCGTCGAGCACACGCAGGCGCAAGGCCTGATAGAGCTGACGACTCAGGCCTTTGCGGCGGTCGAGCTCAATACCGGCGGGGTTGAACGGCAGCGACAGCGTGGTCGGATCGGGCATGACAATGGACCTGTGAAATTGGTCATCAATGGCTCTTACAACAGACCAATAGCCTGCCTACGATGCAGGCATTCGCCAAGGAAAATATCTCCATGTACACGCCCCGCGCCTTTGCCATCGACGACTTGTCCCAACTGCACGAACTGATCCTCGCCACCCGCCTCGCCATCCTGGTCACCCACGGCGAACAAGGCTTGCAGGCCAGCCACGTGCCGGTGCTGCTGCATCGTGAACAAGGCCCGAACGGTACGCTGTACGGGCATCTGGCCAAGGCCAATGCGCAGTGGAAAGACCTGCGCGACGGCGCCGAGGCCATGCTGATTTTCCCCGGTGCCGATGCCTACGTCAGCCCGGGCTTTTACCCGAGCAAGTCCGAGCACGGCAAAGTCGTGCCGACCTGGAACTACGTCGCCGTGCACGCCTACGGTCACGCTGAAACCTTCAGCGATGGCGGTCGGCTGCTGGACATCGTCAGCACCCTCACCGATCGCCATGAAGCGGGCCGCGACCGGCCCTGGTCCGTCGACGATGCGCCGGCCGATTACATCGACGGCATGCTCAAGGCCATCGTCGGATTCGCCATTCCGATCGACCGCCTCGAAGGCAAGCGCAAGCTCAGCCAGAACCGCAGCGCCGAAGACATCGCCGGCGTGCGCGAAGGCCTGGCCGCCAGCCCCGACATCAACGATCAAACCCTCGCTCACTTGATGCGTTAAGGAAATCACCATGAGTCAGATCGAAATCCGCCCGGTCAGCGCCGGCGATCACACGGCGTGGCTGCCGCTGTGGCAGGCCTACCTGCGCTTCTACAACACTGAGCTGCCCGACGCGGTCAGCCAAAGCACCTGGCAGCGTTTTCTCGACCCGAACGAACCAACCCACGCCGCCCTCGCCTGGGCCGACGGCAAAGCGGTGGGCATGGTGCATTTCATCTACCATCGTTCGAACTGGAGCATCGAAAACTCCTGCTACCTGCAAGACCTGCTGGTAGAGCCGCAAACCCGTGGCACCGGCGTCGGTCGCCTGCTGATCGAACACGTCTACGCCACGGCCAAGGCCGACGGTTGCTGCAAGGTGCACTGGCTGACCCACGAAACCAACACCACGGCGATCCAGCTCTACGAGCGCATCGCCGAACGCCCGGGTTTCATCCAGTTTCGCAAAGCCATTTAAGGAGCCACGTGCATGACGATTTCTCTCGCAGACTGGAAAGGCGTGCCGCCACCCTCCACCACCCTGATCGAAGGCCGCTTCATCCGCCTGGAAAAACTCGACCCGGCACGCCACGGCGATGACCTCTTCAATGCCCTGCAAGGCCCCGGCGCCGATCCGAAACTCTGGGATTACTTGCCCTACGGCCCGTTTCCGGAGCGCAGCGCTTTCAATGACTGGCTGAACAACCACGCCGCCCACAGCGATCCGTATTTCTTCAGCGTCATCGACCGCGCCAGCGGCCAGGTGCAAGGCCTCCTCAGCCTGATGTCGATCGTCCCGGCCCAGGGCCGCATCGAAATCGGCCACGTCACCTTCGGCGCCCCGATGCAGCGCTCGCCGAAGAGCACGGAGGCGGTCTACCTGCTGGCCAAAGAATCCTTCGCCCTCGGCTACCGCCGCCTCGAATGGAAATGCAACAACGGCAACGCCCGCTCCAAATACGCCGCCGAGCGTCTGGGCTTCAGCTTCGAAGGCGTGTTCCGCCAGCACATGGTGGTCAAGGGCCAGAACCGCGACACCGCGTGGTATTCGATTCTGGACTCGGAATGGCCGGCGATTGCAGCGGGATTCGAGCGCTGGTTGAGCGATGAGAATCAGACGGCGGATGGGCAGGTGAAGGGGTTGGTTGAGTGCCGCGCTTGAGCCAGTGAACGTAAAAGAGCGCAGCCTGCGGCATCTCATTCAAGCGATGTCCAAGGCTGCGATTTCGACTCTGCACCACCGTCGGATCTGCAATGAATTGCAGATGAACGTCCAAATCTGAGGCCTGAACTGCAAAGGAATGCACATAGGCCATACATCATTCTGTAAAAACCCTCCGCTATACAGAACGCCCTCACTTATAACTAAAAGGACGTTCCCCCCATGCCGCTCCCGCCTCAGCGCCTTTCTCTCGCCACAGCCCTGCTGATCGCCACCAGTGCCGCCCACGGCAAGACCGTGCAGATCGACACCGCCACCACCGCGTCGCAGACATTGGGTGGCAGCGATACGCTGACGATTTCGGCGCCGGGCAGCATCACCAACAGCGGCAAGGCTGTGAGCCTGAAGGACAAAACCAGTGGTGTCGGCGTGATCATCGATAACGCCGGCAAGATCATCTCATCCGGCGGCCGGGCCATCGACAGCAGTGGCGATCTGACCCAGGCACGCAACTACGCGATCTACAACCGCAGCGGCGGGCAGATTCTCGGTTCCAACGATGCGATTCGCATCGACAGCAACTTCGTCAGTGGCAGTCTCTTGATCGACAACGGCGGCACCCTTCGCTCGACCACAGGCCAAGGGCTGGATCTGGATGCGTTGCGCAGCGACGGTGTGAAAACCACCATCATCAACCGCGCCGGAGGGCTGATTCGTGGCGACGCCAGCGACGGCATGAAAACCGGCGCCAACGCGACCATCAGCAACTACGGCGAAATTTCCACCGGTGATTCGCACAACGCCAATCAGAAGTTCGACGGTATCGATATCGACACCGCGACCGGCGTCAGCGTGACCAACTACGGCGTGATTTCCGGCGGCCGTCATGGCATCACCACCGACCTCGGCGCGACGCTGGTCAATTACGGGCAGATCACCGGGCGCAACGGCTCCGGCTTCGGCTCCGACGGCAACGGCACGGTGATCAACCACGGCACCATCACGGGTGCGTATTCAGGCTTGCAGCCCAACGGCGACGGTGACGGCGTGGACATCGACAAGATCGCTCACATCGAAAACTACGGCACCATTCAAGGCGTCGGCGCGGGCGGCGTGGACAAGGGCGGTTTCGCCAATGGCAGTGAAGGCATCGCGCTGGGCGGCGGTTACATCCTCAACGCCAAAGGCGCCCTGATCAGCGGTGCCAACAGCGCCATTCTGGTGGACGACGGCAGCGGCGGTTCGGGGCTGGCGGCCACCACGCTGAAGAACGACGGCACCATTCAGGGCCTCGACGGGTTTGGTGTGAAGTTCGTCGGTGAGTTCGCCGACAACGTGATCAACGGCGGCACTATCAGCGGCAGCAACGGTCTGGCGCTGGACCTGGGCGGTGGCAACGACAGCCTGACACTGCGCAACGGCAGCCGCTTTGTCGGCGTGGTCGATGGCGGCAGCGGTTACGACCGAGTAGTGATGGACGACGCGGCGGGCGGCAGCTTTGGTGCGAGCCGCCATTTCGAATGGCTTGAGGTCAAACAAGGCGCCTGGACCCTGACCGGCAGCGGCGATTTCAGCGACGGCGGTGCCGTGCGCAATGGCGCGACCCTGATCAACCAGGGTGGCATTGCCGGTAACCTGAGCGTGGACGCCGGAGGTGTGTATGCCGGCGGCGGGTCGGTGGGCAACCTCAACGTGAATGGCACGTTGCGCACTGACACCCGGCTCGGCACCGCAACCATCGTGCACGACTTGAACATGGGCAGTGCATCCACCCTCGCCTACGGCGTCAACGCCGATGGCAGCAGCGCGCCAGTCCAGGTCGGCGGCACGGCCAATCTCAACGGCGCAGCGCTGGCGGTCAATCCCGGCAGCGGCACCTATCCGTGGCAGAGCCATTACACGGTGCTGCAGGCTGCGCGCGTCAACGGCACGTTCGGCGCGGTCACCAGCGACTACGCGTTCCTCACGCCGACCCTCGCTTACACGCCAACGCAGGTCAACCTGACCTACACCCGCAATGACGTGGCCTTCAATGAGTTCGCTGCTACCGGCAACGGCAGCAACGCCGCCAACAGCCTCGCCTCGATGGGCAAGAACAACCCGCTGTACAACGCTTTGCTCAACACCACTCAAAGCAGTGCAGGCGCAGCCATCGAGCAACTGGCCGGCGCCAGCAACGCCAACCTGACCAGCGCCACCCTCGGCGCCAGCAGTCAGGTCGGCAGCAGCATGCTCTCGGCGATGCAGCAAATGGGTGGCAGCCCAGGCTTGACGGTCGGCCTCGATCAGCGTGACACACCAATCCTCGCCGCCAACGGCGTACCGTCCGAAGCGCGAAACCTGAATGATCCGAACGCCCGGGGCCGACTCTGGCTGCAAGCCATCGGTGGCTACGGCAAGCTCGATGGCGAACACGGCAGCAGCGGTCTGGAACAACGCACCAAGGGCAGCCTGCTCGGTGCCGACTGGGCACTGAATCCGCAATGGCGCCTGGGCGTGCTCGGTGGTTATTCAAAAACCGACCTGGACGCCACCGGCGTCGACGGCAATGTCGAGAGCTGGCACGCCGGCGTTTACGCGCTGCATCAGAACGGCCCGCTGGCCTTGCGCCTCGGCGCCGCGTACAGCGGCCATCAGGGCGAAAGCAAACGCACCATCGCATTCAATGGTTTCAGCGATCGTCCCACAGGCGATTACGACGCCGACAGCCAGCAAGCGTTCGCCGAACTCGGCTACGCCATGGGCAGCGGCCGACTGAGCGCCGAACCGTTCGCCAGCCTCGGCTACCAGCGCTATCACCGCGATCGCTATCAGGAAAAGGGCGGCGCAGCAGCCTTGCAGGTCGACAGCCAGACCCAGGACAACTTCAGCAGCACCTTCGGCGTGCGCCTGGCGCACCTCCGCTCGCTGGACAATGGCATGAGCCTGACCCCGCGCATGGCCGCCGGCTGGAAGCACACCTATGGCGATGTCAGCAGCTCGACCCGTCAGGCGTTTGTCGTGGGCGGGACCGCGTTCAGCGTCGATGGCAGCTCGCTGGATCGTGACAGCCTTGTCCTCGAGGCAGGGCTGGACCTGGGTGTTTCTGCGCGGCATACGCTGGGCCTTGGCTACAGCGGCGAGATGGGCAGCAACAGTCGCAATCACGGGCTGATCGGGCAGTGGCAGATGAGCTTCTGAATGCTGTAGGCAAATGTTCCACGCGATGAAAGCAAAAGCGGTCCGTTAAACAAAATGGGCCGCTTTACTGTCACGTCAGTCGACAATCCCTGCATGCTTGGCAGATCCGACTGACATCGATGCCCAGGCACCCCGTTTTAGAGTTCGACCTCCCAACACGGAGGTTGACCCGATGCCTGTTCGATATACACACCGACTTCACCATCTGGCCGTCGCTATTGCATTGACACTCGGCTATACGGGGATCTCACTGGCGCAGGAGTCCGTTCTCGTTCCTGATCCGCCACCCGAACAAACACCGACGCCAGGACTATCAGCGCTCGACGCATTTATCAAAGCCCCGGACACGCTTACGACTACCGTCAAGAGCGGGCAAAAGGCAAAAGACGGCATTTCCCTGCAACTGAGTGATGCAAACGACCTGGTAATCGTGAAGCCTCGTGGCAGCTTCGCCGGGATCGTTGACGGAGGCGCCGGAGTTAACGTTCTGCAACTCGATGCCAAGGAAGGACAACTCGGCGAATCTCGCAACTTCGAGGGACTGGAGGTCAAACAAGGCGCCTGGACGCGCTCAGGTTCGGGTGACTTCAGCACCGGGGTGCTGATACGCGCCAAGGCATCCCTGATTAACGAAGGGCATATTCTGGGTGGAGCACTGACCGAGGGCATTTTCATCAACAGAGGCCAGATTGATCACGGGGTCACGGTTCTCCCCGGCGGGGATCTGACTCACGCGGGGCTCATTGCCGGCAACGTGGATGTGCAGGAGAAAGGTCATTTCGCCGGCAGCGGTGTCGTCGGCGGCCTGAATGTGCAGGGACGCTTTTCCGTTGACGAGGTGTATGGCGCACCCAGGATCAGGGGCGACCTGAAATTGTCGCGTCCGGCAGTATTGGCCTATTCGGTCGATGCTTCCGGCAACAGCCCGACCATCATTGTCGAGGGCACTGCCAGCCTCGGGGATGCGACCCTGAAACTGGTCACCAGCGGTGACTATCCACAAAGCAGTCAGCACACCATCCTTGAGGCCGGCAAGGTCGAGGGCCGGTTCGGCACCATTGAAAACAATCTGGCCTTCATGACGCCAACCCTGGATTACGATGATCCCAAGCGGGTCGGCCTGACCTATGCGCGCAATGGGTTGCCCTTCGAGCAAGTCGCCACCAGCGACAATAGCCGCGAGTTCGGTAAAAGCATTGAGCCTCAGGTGTCGCCAGCCCCTTCCCCTGTTCAAACCCAGGCTCCGGCCGAAACGCCGGAATCTCCCGAACCACCCCGACAAGCGCAAACGCTGCAATCCCCTGCCACGCCTCAGACGCCGGCGGTTTCAACCACTGCGCGCAACACTGCCGTCGCGGCACTACTCACCACCGACAAAGCCACGGCCGCCATCGCCCTCGATCAACTGGCCGGCGGCAGTAACGCCAACCTCGCCAAGGCCACCTTGAGCAGCGTCACGCCGGTCAGCGCCAGCCTGCTGTCGGCCATGCACCAGCTCGATAACCTGCATGACAACCAGCCAAACGCCCCCCGCCACGCGGCCGGAAACGCCGAGAGTGGCAGGGTCTGGCTGCAGGCCCTCGGCCACAGCGGGAAACTGGATCGCGATGTGCAGCCCATGCAGCACTCCACCAAAGGACTGCTGCTCGGTGCGGACTGGCGCCTCAATGAAGGATGGCACCTGGGCTTGATGGGCGGCACTTCCGACACGCGCCTGGACAGCAAGGAGCTGGACGGCGATCTCGACAGTTGGCACCTCGGCAGCTACGCCTTGCGCCAGACCGGCCCGTTGTCACTTCGGCTCGGCGCAACCTGGAGCCGTCACGAAGGCAGTACCCGTCGCGAAGTCGCGTTCGGCCGCTTCCATGACCGGCTGAAAGGCAACTACCAGGCCAGCACCCAGCAAGCGTTCATCGAGTCGGGATACAACCTGGGTCGGGCCAACGTCAGCGTCGAGCCGTTTGCCGGTATCGGTTACCAACGCTACCAGCGCAACGGCTATACCGAGAAAGGCGGAGCGGCGGCGCTCAAGGTGGACGATCAATCCCAGGGCAACCTCAACACCACCGTCGGCCTGCGTTTGGCGAAAGTCAGCACGCTGGATAACGGCATGCGCCTCACGCCACGATTCAGCGCGGGATGGAAGCACGTTTACGGCGAGACCTATACCAGCACCCGCCAACGTCTGGTTACCGGCGGCCGTGACTACACCGTTTATGGCGCAGAGCTGGATCGCAACAGTCTGACGCTGGACACCGGGCTTGATCTGACCGTTTCGGCCAATCACACACTCGGTGTTGGCTTGTCGGGTGAGATCGGTACCGACAGCCGCAACCATGGCGTATCGGGCCAGTGGCGAATGGCGTTCTGAGGACCGATCACACGCGGCTGCAAAGTGCGGCCGCGTGTGTAAAGCAAAAAAAAGGGGAGCACATGCCCCCCCGAGGTTTAAAGCGTTGTATCGAGGCGGTTATCTCAGCCTTCGATCTCGATCAGGATTTCGCCCGGGTTCACCCGGTCGCCCTTGGCAACGTGAATGGCGGTGACCTTGCCGGCAATCGCGGCCTGGACTTCGGTTTCCATCTTCATCGCTTCGGTGATCAGCACAGCCTGGCCTGCCTTGACGGTGTCGCCTTCCTTGACCAGCACATCGACGATGTTGCCCGGCATGGTGGTGCTGACATGGCCCGGAGCCGAGGCTTGCTTGCGCTTGCTGCTGCCGCCGCCGACGAATTCGTTGAGCGGTTCGAACACCACTTCTTCCGGCATGCCGTCGATGGACAGGTAGAAGTGACGCTTGCCTTCAGCCTTGACGCCGACACCGGTGATGTCCACGCGATAGGTTTCGCCGTGAACGTCGATGACGAACTCGGTCGGCACGCCTTCGCCGCCGGCCGAGGCCACCTTGCCCGCTTCCGGGATCGGCAGCAGCACTTCCGGGGTGAGGGTGCCGGCGGCACGCTCTTCGAGGAACTTGCGGCCGATGTCCGGGAACATGGCGAAGGTCAACACGTCTTCTTCGGACTTGGCCAGAGCGCCGATATCGGCACGCAGCTTGGTCATTTCCGGCTTGAGCAGATCGGCCGGGCGGACGTCGATCACCTCTTCGCTGCCGATGGCCTGACGACGCAGCTTCTCGTTCACGGTGCCCGGCGCCTTGCCGTAGCCGCCTTGCAGGTAGAGCTTCACCTCGTTGGTGATGGTCTTGTAGCGCTCGCCGGCCAGCACGTTGAAGAACGCCTGGGTGCCGACGATCTGCGAAGTCGGGGTCACCAGCGGCGGGAAACCGAGGTCCTCGCGCACGCGCGGGATTTCCGCCAGCACTTCGTTCATGCGGTTCAGAGCGCCCTGCTCTTTCAACTGGTTGGCCAGGTTGGAAATCATCCCGCCCGGCACCTGGTTGACTTGAACACGGGTGTCGACGGCGGTGAACTCGCTTTCGAACTGGTGGTACTTCTTGCGCACGGCGTAGAAGTACAGACCGATTTCCTGCAACAGCTCCAGGTCCAGACCGGTGTCGAACTCGCTGCCCTTGAGGGCTGCGACCATCGACTCGGTGCCCGGGTGGCTGGTGCCCCAGGCGAAGCTGGAGATCGCGGTGTCGATATGGTCGGCACCGTTTTCGATGGCCTTCAACTGGCACATCGCGGCCAGACCGGCAGTGTCATGGGAGTGGATGAACACCGGCAGCGATTGCTCGGCCTTGAGGGCCTTGACCAGTTCACCGGTGGCATACGGGGTCAGCAGGCCGGCCATGTCCTTGATCGCCACCGAGTCGCAACCCATGGCTTCCATCTGCTTGGCCTGGGCCACGAATGCGTCGATGGTATGCACCGGGCTGGTGGTATAGGCGATGGTGCCCTGGGCGTGTTTGCCGGCAGCCTTCACCGCTTCGATCGCCACACGCAGGTTACGCACGTCGTTCATCGCGTCGAAGATACGGAACACGTCGATGCCGTTGACCGCGGCCTTGGCGACGAACGCCTTGACCACATCATCGCTGTAATGGCGATAGCCCAGCAGGTTCTGCCCGCGCAGGAGCATTTGCAGACGGGTGTTGGGCAACGCGGCGCGCAATTGGCGCAGGCGCTCCCACGGGTCTTCTTTCAGGAAGCGAACACAGGCGTCGAAGGTTGCGCCGCCCCAGACTTCCAGGGACCAGTAGCCGACTTTGTCGAGCTTGTCGCAGATCGGCAGCATGTCTTCAGTGCGCATGCGGGTGGCGAGCAGCGATTGGTGAGCGTCGCGCAGGATGGTATCGGTGACAAAGATCTTCTTGCTCATTCTTGTATTCCTCACAGGCCTGCGTGGGCGGCGATGGCGGCGGCGATGGCCAGGGCCAGCTCTTCGGGTTTGCGCTTGATCGAGTAGTTGGTCAGTTCAGGGTGGCTTTCAACGAAGCTGGTGTTGAACTGGCCGCTACGGAATTCCGGGTTGCGCAGGATTTCCTGGTAGTAAGCGGCGGTGGTCTTCACCCCTTGCAGACGCATGTCGTCGAGGGCGCGCAGACCGCGGTCCATCGCCTCTTCCCAAGTCAGCGCCCAGACCACCAGTTTCAGGCACATCGAGTCGTAGAACGGCGGAATGGTGTAGCCGGTGTAGATCGCCGTGTCGGTGCGCACGCCCGGGCCGCCGGGGGCGTAGTAACGGGTGATCTTGCCGAAGCTCGGCAGGAAGTTGTTTTTCGGGTCTTCGGCGTTGATCCGGAACTGCAGGGCAAAACCGCGATGCTGGATGTCTTCCTGCTTCACCGACAACGGCAGGCCGGAGGCGATGCGGATCTGTTCGCGGACGATATCGATCCCGGTGATTTCTTCGGTGATGGTGTGTTCCACCTGCACCCGGGTGTTCATCTCCATGAAGTACACCTCGCCCTCGGCGAGCAGGAACTCCACGGTGCCGGCGTTCTCGTAACCCACAGCCTTGGCCGCACGCACCGACAGGTCGCCGATGTAGGCGCGCTGTTCCGGGGTCAGCTGCGGGCTCGGGGCGATTTCGATCAGCTTCTGGTTGCGACGCTGGATCGAGCAGTCACGCTCGAACAGGTGCACCACATTGCCGAAGCTGTCGCCAAGGATCTGCGCTTCGATGTGCTTGGGATTGACGATGCATTTTTCCAGGAACACTTCGGCCGAACCGAAAGCCTTGGTCGCCTCGGAGATGACGCGAGGGAAATTCTGTTCGAGTTCTTCGCGGCTGTTGCAGCGACGGATACCGCGACCGCCACCACCGGAGGTGGCCTTGAGCATCACCGGGTAACCGATGCGGTCGCCCTCGCTCAATGCTTCCTCGATGCCCGAGACATTACCTTCGGTGCCCGGCGTGACCGGCACACCGGCCTTGATCATGCTGCGGCGCGCTTCGGTCTTGTCGCCCATGCGGCGGATGACTTCCGCCGACGGGCCGATGAATTTGATCCCGCGCTCGGCGCAGATCTCTGCCAGCTCGGCGTTTTCCGAGAGGAAACCGTAACCGGGATGCAGCGCATCGCAGCCGGTTTCCACCGCCAGATTTACCAGCTTGCGCGGGTTCAGGTAACCGGCCAGCGGCTCCGAACCAATGCTGTGGGCCTCGTCCGCACGCTTCACATGCAAGGCATGGCGGTCGGCGTCGGAAAAAATCGCAACCGAGCGAATGCCCATCTCGGCGCACGCACGCACGATTCGTACGGCAATCTCACCACGGTTGGCGATCAGGATCTTTGTTATCACTTGGAGGTTCCCTTGAGCCGGTGGTACCCACGACCTGCTAGACCCAGGCCGACGCGTGACCAAATGTTTCAATCTGGTCGCGGCTTCACACTAGCGCTCACAATGGATTAACAAAAATGAATAAAAATTGGGTCAGGCATAAGGAAAGACTTATAGTCGCTGCATCCATCAACGGCCAGAGTCGGTAGAAAATGCGTAAGTCCTTGATGCGTATGACATTGCGTCAATTGCAGATCTTCAACGAAGTGTGTGATTTACGTTCCTACAGCCGCGCAGCCGAGGAAATGTCTCTCACACAACCGGCCGTCAGCCTACAGATTCGTCAGCTTGAAGAGCTGATCGGGCAGCCACTGTTCGATTACGTCGGCAAAAAACTCTACATGACCGAGGCCGCGGAAGCACTTCAGCGTGCCAGTCGCGACATCTTTGGCCGACTGGAAAACCTCGACATGCAACTGTCGGACATGCAGGGCTCGCTGCAAGGCCAGTTGAAACTGGCAGTGGAATCCAGCGCCAAATACTTCGTGCCGCACCTGTTCGCGGCATTCAAGCGCCAGCATCCGGAGGTGAATCTGCAACTGACGGTGGTCAACCGCGGCCAGGTAATCCGCCGCCTCTCCGACAACCGCGACGACCTGGTGATCATGTCGATGGTGCCGCAGGACATGGGCCTGGAGTTCCTCCCCTTCCTCAACAACCCGATCGTGGCAACCGCCCGACCGGATCATCCGCTGGCACACATGGGTCCGCTACGCCTGCAGGATCTTGAACCCTACACACTGCTGATTCGCGAGCCCGGCTCGGGCACGCGACTGGCCTGTGAAGAGTATTTCAAAGAGAAGCGTGTGCACTTCACCCAGACCCAGGAAGTGGCCTCGGCTGAAGCCCAGCGCGAGTGCGTACTGGCGGGTCTGGGCGTCGCGCTGTTGACGCGCCACGCCCTGAACCTGGAGCTGGCGACCGGCGGTCTGGTGGAGCTGCCGGTCGAAGAGTTACCGCTGTTTCGTAGCTGGTGCCTGGTGCAAGCCAAAGCCAAGCGACTGTCACCGGTGGCGCACGCCTTCCTGGCGTTTATCCGCAGCGAACGGGCGCAGATCAGCGCGCTGGTTGAGCGCTTCGACGGGAAGCTGCGGGAGCGGCCTGCCAGTAGTTGAGTTCGATGTCCTCGGGAAAATCGCTGATTTCGGTCTGAAGCTGACGTAGTTCGAAGCGATCTTCGATGGCGCGGCGGAACTCCATGCGGCGCTGGTCTTCCTGCTGACGACGGGTTTTCGCGGCGCTGTTGCGTTCTTCGTAAGGCTGAGCCATTTCGAGTCTCCCAAGGCGATTACGGGAGTTTCACGATAGGCCCGGAGGATGACGGTTTGGCTGCGTCGGGGTTACAGGCAGATGAAGATTGCCTTCACCCCATGACCATCAGTCATCCAGCGCTTTCACCGACTTGGGTGACAGCCGCAAGCTGCGCAGGCTGCGCTTGACGCTCTTGAGGTGGTTGACCAGGCTCGGCCCGCGCGCCATGGCCACGCCCATGGCCAGCACGTCGATCACCACCAGGTGGGCGATGCGCGAAGTCAGCGGGGTATAGATTTCGGTGTCTTCATGTACATCGATCGCAAGATTGACGGTCGACAGCTCGGCCAGCGGCGTCTGGCTCGGGCACAACGTAATCAGCGACGCCCCGCTTTCGCGAACCAGGTTGGCGGTGATCAACAGGTCTTTGGAACGGCCAGACTGGGAGATACAGATCGCCACATCGGTCGGCTTCAGCGTCACTGCCGACATCGCCTGCATGTGCGGGTCGGAATACGCCGCAGCGGTCAGCAGCAGGCGGAAAAATTTGTGCTGCGCATCCGCGGCTACTGCGCCCGATGCACCGAAACCATAGAACTCGACGCGCTGGGCCTGGGACATCAGCGTCACCGCGCGTTGCAGCTCCAGCGGATCGAGCTTCTCGCGAACCTCCATCAGGGTGTGCAGGGTGGTGTCGAAAATCTTCAGGCTGTAGTCGGCGACCGAGTCGTCCTCATGGATCGCGAACTGACCGAAACTGGCGCCGGCCGCGAGGCTTTGCGCGAGTTTGAGTTTCAGATCCTGAAAACCGGAACAACCGATGGCGCGACAGAAGCGCACGATGGTCGGCTCGCTGATGCCGACGCTGTGGGCCAGATCGGCCATGGAACTGTGCATCACTGCCGCAGGGTCAAGCAGCACGTGGTCGGCGACCTTGAGCTCCGACTTGCGTAACAGGTGACGTGACTGGGCGATGTGTTGCAGCAGATTCAAGGGGCTGGACTCTTGTTATGGAAAGATGTGCTTTGGCCAGATGCCGGGGATGTAGCAAGCTTGTAGTTATACTACATGAATTGGCTTTTTGCCTGCTCAATGCGTAACTGGATCGCCCCGGATCAGGCGACATGCGCTGCATGTAGCCCTTTACAGCGGTTTTTCCTGTTCACGCAGCAACGCGGCAAGGCCGACCGCCTCCACCGGACGACTGATCAGATAGCCCTGCACCTCGTCGCAACCTTCAGTTTTCAGAAACGCCAGCTGCTCGGATCGCTCGACACCTTCGGCGACAACTTTCAGTGACAGCCCGTGAGCCATCGCAATGATCGCCCGGGTGATCGCCGCATCTTCGCTGCCCTCCCCCAGCCCGCGAATGAACGCCTGATCGATCTTCACGTAATCCACCGGAATCCGCTTCAGATAGCTCAGCGATGAATAGCCGGTGCCGAAATCGTCGATCGCCAGCTTCACCCCCAGATCCCGCAGTTGCTGGAACGTGGCGATGATGTGTTCGACGCTGTCGAGCAGCTGGCTTTCGGTCAGTTCCAGTTCGAGGTAGTGCGGCGCCAGGCCGGTTTCCTCCAGCACCTGACGCACCAGACTGACCAGTTTGCCCTGGCGCAACTGATGCACCGACAGGTTTACCGAAACCCGGATCGGCGCCAGCCCCTGCCGCTGCCATTCGCACGCCTGCCAACAGGCCTGACGCAGCACGAATTCACCGATCGGCCCGATCAGGCCCGTCTCTTCGGCCAGGCCGATGAAATCCCCCGGCGGCACCCGGCCCATGGTCGGGTGATCCCAGCGCACCAGCGCTTCCGCCGCGTTGAGGCGGCCGGTCGCCAGACACAGTTTCGGTTGATAGAAGACGTTGAGCTGCTTGTCCTCGATGGCTTTGCGCAGCTGGTTTTCCAGTTGCAGACGCTCCAGCGTGCTGGCCTGCAGGCTGTCGGTGTAGAACTGGAAGTTGTTGCCGCCCAGGTGCTTGGCATGTTGCATGGCCATGTTCGACTGGCTGACCAGCGCGGAAATCTCCCGGGCGTTGTCCGGCAGCATGCTGATGCCCATCGAGGCACTCACCACCAGTTCATGCCCTTCCACCGTCAACGGCAGCCGCAGCTTGGTCGACAGCCGCGTGGCGACCCGCGCCAGGCTCGACAGGTTACCGTAGGCGTCGAACAGCACCGCGAACTCATCACCGGATAACCGGGCGATGGTGTCAGCCTCCGGCAAGGCACTGACCAGACGTCGTGACATCTTTTGCAGCAACTTGTCAGCGATTTCATGGCCCAAACTATCGTTGAGCAGTTTGAAGCGGTCCAGGTTGATGTGCAGCAGCGCCAGACTCCGGCGTCCGCCCTGCCGCACGCGCAGATGCGCTTCGTGCAGACGTTCGCGGAACAGCGAGCGATTGGCCAGGCCGGTGAGTTCGTCGTAATGGGTCAGGTAACGCATACGCTCTTCGGATTCGCGCCGAGCCGACAGATCGGCGAAGAAGCCGACGATATGGCTCACATTTCCCCGACTGTCGCGTACCGCATTCAATTGCAGCCATTGCGGGTACAGCTCGCCGTTCTTGCGGGTCTCCACCAGCTCGCCCTGCCAGCTGCCGTGCTGCTCCAGCGCGTGGCGGATGGCGACGTAATGCCGGCGGGCGTCGCGGCTGCACGGCAGTTCGACGACGTTGCGCCCGAGCATGTCGTCGATGTCATACCCGGTGACCCGGCTGAAGGCCTGATTGATGGCGATCAGCGAATAATTCGGGTCGAGGATCACGATGCCTTCGCTGGCGGCCTCGAACACCGTCGCCGCCAGTTGCTGTTGGGCTTCCAGGCTTTTGCTGACGCTGATGTCGCGGCGGGTGCCGACCATGCGGATGACCCGTCCGCTGTCGTCGCGCTCCACCGCGCGCCCACGGTCTTCGATCCAGACCCAGTGGCCGTCACCATGGCGCACGCGGTACTCGATCTGATAATCCTCGGTGCGCCCCTTCAAATGCTCGATCAGCGCTCGCTTGAGTGGCGGCACGTCTTCCGGGTGCAATCGCGGCCGCAGGTGTCTGAGCAAACCGGTGACATATTCCGGGTCAATGCCAAACAATTCCTGAATCTGCGTGTGGTGAACTTCGTCGGTCTGCAGGTTCCAGTCCCACAGCCCCAGCTCACTGGCCTTCAACGCCAGGGCCAGGCGCGCCTCACTTTTGCTCAGGGCCTGGTTGGCGACGTCCAGTTCCCGGCTGCGCTGGGCGACCCGGTCTTCCAGCTCGACCTGCGCTTCGCGCAGCTTGCCCTCGGCACAGCGCCGTTGTTCGATTTCCTTGGCCAGCTCCTGATTGAGCTGTTCGCTGCGGGTTTGCGTTTGTTGCAGGTGCTCGATCAGGTGCTGATTCTGGAAGCGCCGCAGCAACCCACGATCAATCAACCGATTGACCTGCCACGCCACCACGCTCAGCGAGCCGAGCAGGATCAGCCCGAGCCAGCCCCAGCCTCGCGCCAGTTCGTCACCGCCCCAGAACAGATAGCCGATGGCCGGCAGCAGGCATGGCAAGGTAAAGGAAAGAAACGCAGGAATGCTCACGGCGTAGGCCACGCTGGCCGACAGGGTCGCGGCGCCAATCAGGCCGAACACCCAGGCCTGCTGCATGAAATTGTCGGCGGGGACCAAAGCGATGCCGGCGCCGGCCAGGGTCAGGCCGGTCATGGTCGAGCCAAGCAGGAACATCCGCCCCCAGATCGGCTGGGCCTGGCGATCGGGAATCGCCGAGTCGAACGCGGCGACCTGAATCACTCGCAACGCCACCAGCGACAACAGCCACACCAGCCAGACGCTGACCACGAAGTAACGCTGCGGGCTCCAGAGCAGACCGGCGCAGACCAGACCATTGATCAACATGAACAGAGTGGGCAACAGCGAACCCTGATAAAGAAGGCGCGTGCGCTCGACCGCCATTTGGGTGGCGTAATGCTTGCGGATCACCCGGGGTTCCACAGAGGGACCCGAAAGGTCGAAGCTGAGGGTCATAGGCAACGTTCTTGTTCTTATAGGTGTGAGCATGCGCCCGGAAACGTGGACCGAGCATACACAAGCCGAACCACTTGCCAAACTGCCCCAGATCATAATTTCACCGAAACTTTTCCGTCGCCCGTCGCCCTCCAAAGCCCCGACGCCAGGCGGGCCAACGCCTGTAGCCGGTGACCGACCGGTCGTCACGGGCGGCACTTTCATCGGCTAATGCAAAGCTCGGTTTGCCCGGGCCTGCGGCGCACCCTAGAATGCCCCGATGCGCGATGATCTCTCCCTTCTGCTGAACTCCCTCAACGATGCCCAACGCCAGGCCGTAGCGGCTCCCGTTGGTCGTCAATTGGTCCTGGCCGGTGCCGGCTCCGGCAAAACCCGAGTGCTGGTGCACCGTATCGCCTGGTTGATCCAGGTCGAGAACGCCTCGCCCCACTCGATCCTGTCGGTGACCTTCACCAATAAGGCCGCTGCCGAGATGCGTCACCGCATCGAGCAGTTGCTGGGCATCAACCCGGCCGGCATGTGGGTCGGCACGTTCCACGGCCTGGCGCACCGCCTGTTGCGGGCGCACTGGCAGGAAGCCGGGCTGAGCCAGACCTTCCAGATTCTCGACAGCGACGACCAGCAACGCTTGGTCAAACGGGTGATCCGCGAGCTGGGGCTAGACGAACAACGCTGGCCGGCCCGTCAGGCCCAGTGGTTCATCAACGGGCAGAAAGACGAAGGTCTGCGTCCGCAGCACATTCAGGCCAGCGGCGATCTGTACCTGGCCACCATGCGCGGCATCTATGAGGCCTACGAGGCCGCCTGCCAGCGCGCCGGCGTCATCGACTTCTCCGAACTGTTATTGCGTGCCCTCGACCTGTGGCGCGACCATCCGGGCCTGCTCGCGCATTATCAGAAGCGTTTCCGGCACATTCTGGTGGACGAGTTCCAGGACACCAACGCCGTGCAGTACGCCTGGTTGCGTCTGCTGGGCAAGGGCGGCGACAGCCTGATGGTGGTCGGCGACGACGACCAGTCGATCTATGGCTGGCGCGGCGCGAAAATCGAGAACATTCACCAATATTCTTCCGACTTCCCGGATTCCGAGACCATTCGACTGGAGCAAAACTACCGCTCCACCGCCGGCATCCTGAAAGCCGCCAACGCCTTGATCGCCAACAACACCGGACGTCTGGGCAAAGAGTTGTGGACCGACGGTGGCGACGGCGAAGCGATCAATCTGTACGCCGCATTCAACGAACACGACGAAGCACGCTACGTTGTCGAAACCATCGAAAGCGCGCTGAAAACCGGCCTTGCTCGCAGCGACATCGCGATTCTCTACCGCTCCAACGCCCAATCCCGCGTTCTGGAAGAAGCCTTGCTGCGCGAACGCATTCCGTACCGCATTTATGGCGGCCAGCGCTTCTTCGAGCGGGCGGAAATCAAGAACGCCATGGCCTACCTGCGTTTGCTGGAGGGTCGCGGCAACGATGCGGCGCTGGAGCGGGTCATCAACGTCCCGGCTCGTGGTATCGGCGAGAAGACCGTCGAAGCCATCCGTGAACATGCAC
Source organism: Pseudomonas sp. 58(2021) (assembly GCF_017491585.1). Classification (NCBI taxonomy): domain Bacteria; kingdom Pseudomonadati; phylum Pseudomonadota; class Gammaproteobacteria; order Pseudomonadales; family Pseudomonadaceae; genus Pseudomonas; species Pseudomonas sp. 58(2021). The sequence goes on along the minus strand of NZ_JAFGYZ010000007.1, from coordinate 105,041 downwards.
GCCACAGCGATGTGTCGATGTGGGAAGCCATGCGCCAACTGGTGGCCAACAAAGGCCTGACCGGTCGTGCAGCCGGCGCCCTCGGCGCGTTTATCGAGCTGATCGAGAACCTCGCCGCCAAGTGCGCCGAGATGCCGTTGCACCTGATGACCCAGACCGTCATCGAGCAATCCGGACTGATCGCCTACCACGAAGCGGAAAAAGGCGAGAAGGGCCAGGCCCGGGTAGAAAACCTTGAGGAGCTGGTGAGTGCCGCGCGCAACTTCGAGAACACCGAAGAAGACGAAGACCTGACGCCACTGGCGGCGTTCCTCGGCCACGCGTCGCTGGAGGCCGGCGACACTCAGGCCGACGAGCACGAAGACAGCATTCAGTTGATGACCCTGCACAGCGCCAAGGGCCTGGAATTCCCTTATGTGTTCCTGGTGGGCATGGAAGAAGGCCTTTTCCCGCACAAGATGAGCCTGGAAGAACCGGGACGTCTTGAGGAAGAGCGGCGCCTGGCCTATGTCGGCATCACCCGGGCGATGCAGAATCTGGTGATGACCTACGCTGAAACCCGACGCCTGTACGGCAGTGAAACCTACAACAAGGTGTCGCGATTCGTACGGGAAGTGCCGAAAGGCCTGATTCAGGAAGTGCGCCTGTCGAATAGCGTCAGCCGACCGTTCGGCGGCAACCAGTCGATGAGCGGCAGCAACCTGTTCGGCGGCAGCGAGATCCCGGATACCGGCCTGAGTCTGGGCCAGGCCGTGCGGCACTCGATCTTCGGCGACGGCGTGATCCTCAACTTCGAAGGCGCCGGCGCCCAAGCGCGAGTGCAGGTGAACTTCAGCGAAGGCAGCAAGTGGCTGATGCTGGGTTACGCAAAGCTGGAAGCGATCTAAACGCCGGTTCTGCTGTTCTGTGGGAGCGAGCCTGCTCGCGAATTGGAGCGCCGCGGTTTACCTGATAAACCACGGTGCAGCCATCGCGAGCAGGCTCGCTCCCACATGGATTTATGCAACCCTTACCGACAGGACACCATGCATGGGCTCTGGCTTCTTTTCCTCCTGGACATTCTGGGCCCTGCTCTCGGCCACCTTCGCCGCATTGACGGCGATCTTCGCCAAGGTCGGCATCGAAAACGTCAATTCCGACTTCGCCACTCTATTGCGCACCATCGTGGTACTCGTCAGTCTGGCCTTGATTTTGTACGCCACGGGCCAATATCAGTCCCTGGGATCGATCTCTGCCAAAAGCTACCTGTTCCTGCTGTTGTCGGGTCTGGGTACCGGGGCTTCGTGGCTGTGCTATTTCCGCGCATTGAAAGTCGGGCCGGCCTCGCTGGTCGCTCCGGTGGACAAACTCAGCGTGGTGCTCGTGGCGGTACTCGGCGTGATCCTGCTGGGCGAGAAACTCGACCTGCGCCAATGGGGCGGCATCGGTCTGATTACCGCAGGCGTGGTGATGTTGGCGTTTCGACGCTGATCAATTTCCCACTGAACCCAAATCCTTTTCCTACAGACAAAAGTACATGGCCTTATTGCCTCGACTGAGCTGAACGTTACCTGTCAGGCAAAAGCCCGAAACACTCTCTCGCTAGCCAGTGACACTTCAGCTGTGCAACATGGCGCGCGTGTCTCCACAAACGGGAATTCCCTTTATGAAACGTTTTCTTAGCATCGCCATGGCGTTGTGCATCGGCCTGACGATGAGCCTCGACGCCAACGCCAAGCGCTTCGGTGGTGGCAAAAGCGCCGGCGCTGCGCCGACGCACCAGACCAGCCAGATGGCTCCTTCTTCCCCAGGCATGGGCGGCGCCGCTGCGACCGCTGGTGCTGCCGGTGCCGCAGGCGCTGCGGCCAAGGCTGGCGGCGCTTCGAAATGGCTCGGCCCTCTGGCCGGCATCGCCGCCGGTGGCCTGCTCGCTTCCATGTTCATGGGCGGCGGCTTCCAGGGCATGCAGATCTTCGACATCCTGATCATGGCCGTGATCGCCTTCGTGATCTTCCGCTTCATCGCCGCTCGTCGCCGCAAGCAGCAGGAGCAGTTCGCTCCGGCCGGCGCGCCGATGCAGCGTGAAGTATTCGAGCAGAAACCTGCCGCCATGGGTTCGATCTTCGGTGGCTCGGCCGCTCCGGCTGCCGCCCGTCCGGTGATCAACGCTCCGGCCTGGTTCAACGAGCAGCGCTTCCTCGAAGCCGCCCGCAGCCACTTCCAGTCGCTGCAGCAGCACTGGGATGCCAACGAAATGGACAAGATCGCCGAGTTCGTGACCCCGCAAATGCTCGACTTCCTCAAGCGCGAGCGTGCGGACCTGGGCGACGGCTTCCAGTCCACCTACATCGACAACCTTCAGGTACAACTGGATGGCGTCGATGATCGCGCGGACAAGACCATCGCGACCCTGACCTTCAGCGGCGTGTCGAAAACCTCGCGTTTCGACCAGGGCGAAGTGTTCAGCGAAAGCTGGAACATGGAGCGTCCGCAGGGCGACAACCAGCCATGGCTGGTCGCCGGTATCCGCCAGAACGGCTGATTCCTTCGGCGTCAGGCATGCAGTCATGAAAACCCCGGCCCAGGCCGGGGTTTTCTATTTCGCGGTTGCATCTATAGCGAGCTACTGTATAAACCGGCCCATATAAACCGCGCCATTCAAGCAAGAGGATCCCGGACGTGGAAGAAATCATCGAACAACTGCGCGAAGCCAACGAACCCGTACCGGTTCCCCTGGAGTTGCCCGACGAAGACCAACTGGTGGAAGTCGAAGAAGAACTCTTCATCAACATCCCGTTCGTCTTCAAAGAGTTTCTGCTGACCGTCAGCGACGTGGTTTACGGCAGCCTGGAGCCTGTGACCGTCACCGACCCGCAGTCCCACACCTATCTGCCGGATGTGGCGGCCAATGCCTGGGACGCCGGTGTGCCACGCGACCTGATCCCGATCTGCCAGGACGGCGACAACTACTACTGCGTCGAAGAAGACGGCACCGTGGTGCTGTGGTCCGGCGAAGAAGAGCTGATCACCGAAGAGTCCTGGGAGTCGGTATGGCACTGGGCACGGGACGTCTGGCTGGAAAGCTGATCCGCCAGACGCCACGCCGGGTCAATGCCCCGACGATTCCTTGTGATTGTCGAGGGTTTCCAGCAAGGCCACCTGCATCCGCGTGTGTACCCGGATGAACCAGCGCCAGAGCAGCGCCGCCACGGCGGCCGCGACCACGGCGACCAGCACCAGCAACTTGTTGGTCGGCAAGATACTGGCCGACAAGGCTGCCAGCAGCAGGAAAATCACCAGCAGCGAGATGATCGGGATCACTTCGGCGATCACCCGACGCACTCGCTGTGTGTGACGCCCTGCCATCTCCGGCTTAACGCCCATCTCCGCCAGCAGCATCGAAAGCGCCTTGAGCTTGCGATAAGCCGCAATCAGGAACGGCAGCGATAGCAGCAACGCCCCGCCCCAGATCAACGCCTTCTGCCAGCTCGGATCGCTGATCCAGTCCTGAAGCCAGGTCGAGAGACGCCCGGCAAAGAACGCGCCGGCGAAAAAGATCGCAATCACCAGCGCCAGATTGACCCCGACCTGCAGCAGAATCCGCCGGATCATCGACGCCAGCATCGCACCCTCACCCTGCGGCTGAATGCTGCGCAGCCATTCCCCGTACATCCCGAACACTCGACCAAGGCGCTGCGGCATGGCGGCGGACAACTTGATCGACAGCGGATCGGCGGCGCGGATCAGGTATGGCGTCAGTAACGTGGTAATCACCGAAACCGCAACGGCCACCGGATAGAGGAAGTTGCTGGTCACCTGCAGCGTCATGCCCAGCGCGGCGATGATGAAGGAGAATTCGCCAATCTGCGAAAGCCCCATCCCGACCCGTAGTGAGGTGCGTCCGTCATTGCCGGCGATAAAAGCACCGAGGCCGCAGGACAACATCTTGCCCAACACCACGGCCACAGTAATTACCGCAATCGGCCACGCGTATTGCAGAAGGATCATCGGATCAAGCATCAGGCCGATGGCGACGAAGAAGATCGCGCTGAACAGGTCGCGAACCGGCTCGATCAGGCGCTCGATCTTCAGCAATTGTCGCGACTCGGCCATGATCGCACCGATCAAAAATGCGCCAAGCACCATGCTGTACTCAAGCTTGACCACCAGCAGGCAGAAGCCAAAGCACAGCCCGAGCACGGTAATCAGCAGCATCTCGTTGCTTTCGAACTTCGCCACATAGGCCAGCAATCGCGGTACCAGCAGAATGCCGATGACCAGCGCGACGATCATGAACAGCGAGAGTTTGCCGACCGTGGAAAACACTTCGCCGGAACTTACCGTGCCGCTGACCGCGATGCTCGACAGCAAGGCGATGATGCCGATGCCGAGAATGTCCTCGACGATCAGCACACCGAAGATCAACTGGGCGAAGCGCTCGTTTTTCATCTTCAGATCGTTGAGCGCCTTGACGATGATGGTGGTCGAGGAGATTGCCAGGATGGCGCCGAGGAACAGCGAGTCCATGGTGTTCCAGTCGAACCAGCGGCCGATTTCGTAGCCGATCCAGATCATCAGGATGATTTCCAGGAATGCCGCGATAAAAGCCGTGGCACCGACCTTGAACAGTTTGCGCAGGCTGAACTCAAGGCCCAGGCAGAACATCAGGAAAATCACCCCCAGCTCGGCGAGGGTCTTGATGGTTTCTTCGTCGTGGATCAGGCCGAACGGCGGGGTATGCGGGCCAATGATGAAGCCGGCGACGATGTAGCCGAGCACCACCGGCTGCTTGAAACGGTGGAACAGCACGGTCACCACGCCTGCGACCAACATGATCACTGCCAGATCCTGAATAAAGCTGATGGCATGCATGGCGTGGGCTCCTTGAATGACGACGCTCGCGGCACGCGTCTGAAAACGCCTGGGCGAGCTGAGTAAAAATCCGCTTTAGATGTAGGAATCGCCCTTGGGGTGGGCTTTTGCAGGGTAACACCGCGACTTCCGGCTGAAAGGCGGTGCAATATATGGAAACAGATCGATCAGGGCGTGACGGCGGCCCGTTGCCCGGCGTCCCGATAACGGTGGTTTTGAAAAGCGACCAGGCACCCGCAGAGGTGCATCTTCCAGCAACCCTGCCTTGACCCGTGAGAACGTTATGGAACCCGGAAACGCCCAGCTGTCGATGACGGTACTGATGACCCCCGACATGGCCAACTTCTCTGGCAATGTCCACGGCGGCACCCTGCTCAAATACCTCGACGAAGTGGCCTACGCCTGCGCGAGCCGCTACGCCGGCCGCTACGTGGTGACCCTGTCGGTGGATCAGGTGATTTTCCGCGAGCCGATCCATGTCGGCGAACTGGTGACCTTCCTGGCGTCCGTCAATTACACCGGCAACACCTCGATGGAAGTCGGCATCAAAGTGGTGACCGAGAACATCCGCGAGCGCTCGGTGCGCCACACCAACAGCTGCTTCTTCACCATGGTCGCGGTGGACGATCAGCGCAAACCGGCTGCCGTGCCGCCGCTGCAGCCACAGAACAGCGAAGACAAACGTCGCTACATGCAGGCCCAGCAGCGCCGGCAGATTCGCCAGGAGCTGGAAAAGCGCTATCAGGAAATCAAGGGCGACGCCTGATCAGCCCTTCGATCTCTGGCGCTTTGTAGATAGCTTTCGCGAGCAAGCCCGCTCCCACATTTGGAATGCGTTCCCCCTGTGGAAGCGGGCTTGCTCGCGAATGGGGGCAACGCGGTCTTACAGACTGATCGCCGTCGCCTCGAACTTCACGCGCGGATGGGTGATCCGGTCCTGCGCCCGCACCAGTTGCAGCTCATAGCTGGCGCAGGCCTGGGTCTCCAGCAGCACTTCATGCACCGCTGCCGCAGTGAATTCAAACGCCGCTACCAGACTGTCGCCGAGCAGCACTCGCGCCAGGAACAGGCCGGACGTCAGATCGCCCACACCGACCGGCTGACGCGGGAACGCCAGCAGCGGACGCCGCAGATGCCAACTGCCCTCGGCGGTAACCAGCAGCATCTCGAAGCCATCCGCCGGTTTCCCCGGGTAATCCAGATGCTTGACCAGCACCGCTTTCGGCCCGCGCGCCAGCAACCCGCGCGCCATCGCCAGGCAATCGAACAGCGACTGTGGCTTGCGCCCGGAGAAGCTGTCCAGCTCCAGCTGGTTCGGGCACATGAAGTCCGCCACCGCTGCAGCCTCGTCGAGCAGGAAATCGCTGACTTCAGCCGGCACGCTGCAACCCTTCTCCGGATGGCCCATCACCGGGTCGCACAAATACAGGGCCTTGGGATTGACCGCCTTGATCCGCTCGATGCCACTGAGAATCGCCCGGCCCTGCGCCGCGCTGCCGAGGTAGCCGGACAGCACCGCATCGCAATTGCCCAATTCCCCAATGGCGGCGATCCCCTCAACCAATTCCGGGATCCGCTGCGGTGCCAGCACTTCCCCGGCCCACTGGCCGTATTGAGTGTGATTGGAGAACTGCACAGTGTTGAGCGGCCAGACATTGACCCCGACCCGCTGCATCGGAAAAACCGCAGCGCTGTTGCCGGCATGGCCGAACACCACATGGGACTGGATGGCGAGCAGATGAGGCGTACGTTTCATTCGGGGTTTTCCGTAAAACGATTGAAATTCAAGCCGCGCAGTATGCGACGAAACGCAGTCTGTACGACAGACCGGCGACGCAGTTAAGCTGATGCCAACTTTTGGAGTTTCTCGTTGATGCTGACCCTGGAAAACATTTTCGTGTTGATGCTGTTCGCCGTTGCCGGCGCGTGGCTTTGGCACAACCACGGCCTGCGTGAACGGGCGCTGGAGCGGGTCAAGCAGCATTGTGCGAATGTCGGCGTCGAACTGCTCGACGGTAACGTAGCGCTAAAGAAGATCGGTCTCATCAAGGATGCCAGTGGGCGTCGACGTCTGGCCCGGGTCTACAACTTCGAATTCACCGTGACCGGCGAAACCCGTCACAACGGCACCATCACCCAGTTCGGCCCGCACAGCGCGCAGATCGAACTGGCGCCCTACCCCGCACCGTTCGACGACACTCCGCCGGTGGTAGAAGTGGCCAGGCCGAGTGCGCAAGTGATCGAACTGAGTCAGTGGCGCCAGGAACACACCAAGTGGAAACCTTGACTCAGGCCGCTTGAACCCGACAACCGGCCAGTCCTGCCTGCAACTCATCAATCACCTGCGGCTGGTCGAATATCAACTCGATTCGAGTGTCCTTGCGCCACTCGCTGGGCTGCCAATCCAGTTTGGCGTTATCCAGGGCATTGGCTGATTCCCAGCCATCCTGGCTGTGGATAACCAGCTTCGCCCGGCGCCAGTCCCGGGATTCCAGCCACCGAGTGATGCGAATCACGTCAAACACCTGGCTTGGGTGCCAGCGCCAGCCTATGCTCCAACCGCCCTCCTGCGCCTGACTCAGGCAAATCGGCGAAGCCGGATCGCTCCAGACGGCCGGCATCTGCGCCAGCCCCTTGGGCACCATCAACTTATCCACACCCGCCTGCGCTTGAGCCGTCACACCCGGCAACTCGCTCAGGGGCAACGATGCCTGTTGCGTCCAGATCAGCCTGACCGGTGGCAACTGGCGAACGATCCGCTCCCGCGTGGATTCATCGAGATTTTCTGCTTTGTTCAATATCAGCAAACCGGCATTCGGGATCGCCTCCCGCTGCGCTGGCGGTAGCATCTTGTCCGCCGCCATGGCCTGGGCATCCAGCACCAGAACGCAGGGCTGAACGGCGAGAACGCCTTGCCATGGTGCCTCGCTCAGTTGTTGCAGCAACTGCGCCGGATGCCCTAATCCGGAAGGCTCGATGAACAGGCGATCCGGCTGAGCCTTGCGCAATAAACGTCCCAGCCCGATCTGAAACGGCGCACCGTTCACGCAACACAAACAGCCCCCGGCCACTTCGCCCAGTGCGATACCATCGGCGTCCCGGGTCAACAGCGCAGCGTCGAGGCCGATCTGGCCAAACTCGTTGATCAGCACCGCCCAGCGCTCGCCGGCCGGTCGCTGCGCCATGAGCTGGCGAATCAGGCTGGTCTTGCCGGCACCCAAGGGACCTGCAATGACGTGGGTGGGAATGTTCTGCAACATGGTCAAGGTTTTCTGGAGGTCGGGAATGCGGTGGATGGGATGGTCGTTGCTGTTGGCGTTGGTGTCGGGCGAAGCGCTGGCCCAGGCCTGTGTGGTGCACAGCCAGGCAGAACGCCTCGACGTGAAGGTCTGCCAGCAGAACCGCAACATCCCGGAGAAACTGTTCAATGACGGCTTCTGCCAACCCACGCTGGCGGGGCAAAAGGTCGACGTGCAGTACGTCGATCAATGTCCTGCCGGGGCGTTTGGCGTGTGCAGCAACGCGCAAGTCGCCAATATGCCTTATCGCCAGGATATCCACTATTACGGCGTGGCCACTGATTCGGCCTATTTGAAGCCGTACTGCGAAAGCCAGAGCCAGGGCAACTGGCTCAAGCCTTGAGGTGTCAGCCCAGCCAGTCGAGGGTCAACATCAGACGCCGTTCACCCGGCGCCGGTTGCGGTGAGCGATGGATCAATCCGAAACCTTCGTTACCGTGCCACTTCTCCCCTTTGAGCAACGCCACTTCGCCGCTGGCTAGTTGCTGAATCCGCGATTTTTCCTGCGGCTCGGCCAGTGGTTTTCCCAGTTGCTGGCGATCCATTTCCCCTTCCTTCAACCACTCGCTGCCGACGCCGGCGTAGGTGGTGATCAATCGCACGGGCACATGATCGACGTGAAATCGCGGGCACATCGCCTTGTCCAGTACACGCAACCGCAAGCCGATCCGCCGCGCGCCGAGCAGGCAGGCGAAGGCGCCGACCAGCCATTTCAGGTCGGCGATAAAACCTTCGTAGCCTTCCAGATCGCGGAATTCGCTGGCCAGCCCGGTCAGGTCTGGATCGACGTCCTCGTCATGTAGCTCCAGGCACAACGCTTCGGCGTAGGGCTCATTGAGTGACAGCAATAATTTCGCAAAATCGGCGACATGCAGCGGTAGCTGCCGCTGCCAGATGGCGAGGTTGATTTCATCTTCAAGAATGCTCGCCAGCGCTTGCGGGGTTGGGCCAAGGACTTGATCACGCGTCACGTTTTGCAGCGGTTTGAGGGCAAACATCATGCGGCCTCGTCATGCCAGGGGCCGAACGGATCGGCCAGCAATCGCCAGCCTTCGACACCGAGCGCCATCTCCGCATCGGTCAGCAGACAGTCGTCCAGAGCTGACTTGAGTTGTGCGAAATCGATGTTTTGGCCGATAAACACCAACTCCTGGCGGCAGTCTCCTACGTTCGCGGTCCAGTTTTCCATGATCGCAGCGGTGCTTTCCTGATCCTGTGGCCATTGATTCTTCGGCACGAAACGCCACCAGCGCCCGGCGAAACCGTGGCGCATCAAGCCACCCGCCTGGGACCAACTGCCGGCATCCGTGGGTTTGCTCGCGAGCCAGAAGAACCCTTTTGATCGCAGCAGCTTGCCGTTCACCCAAGTCTGATTGATGAAGTCGAAAAAACGCTGAGGATGAAAGGGGCGACGCGCGCGGTAGGCCGTGGAGGCGATACCGTATTCATCGGTTTCCGGCACATGCTCGCCACGCAACTCCTGAAGCCAGCCCGGGGCCGTTGCAGCCCTGTCGAAATCGAACCGGTGAGTGTTGAGGATCTTCTCCAGCGGCACTTCGCCCATCACCATCGGGATGATTTCAGCGTTAGCGTTCAGCCGCTTGAGGATCGCCATCAGCTCTTCCCGCTCACTGCTGCTGATCAGATCGATCTTGCTGATCAACAGAACGTCGGCGAACTCGATCTGTTCGATCAACAGATCGGTGATCGAACGCTCATCTTCTTCACCGAGGATTTCGCCACGGGAAGCCAGGCTTTCGGCGGCCTGGAAATCAGGCAGGAAATTCAGGCCGTCGACTACAGTGACCATGGTGTCCAGGCGAGCGATGTCAGCGAGGCTCTGGCCCTGTTCGTCGCGGAAGGTGAAGGTCTCGGCAATCGGCAGGGGTTCGGAAATGCCGGTGGATTCTATAAGCAGATAATCGAAGCGGCCTTCCCGGGCCAGTTTGGCGACTTCTTCCAGCAAGTCTTCGCGTAACGTACAGCAGATACAACCGTTGCTCATCTCCACGAGCTTTTCTTCTGCGCGGTTCAGGTCGACATCACGCTGGACTTCGCTGCCATCGATATTGATTTCGCTCATATCGTTGACTATGACAGCCACGCGTAGATCCTCTCTGTTACGTAGTACGTAATTCAAAAGTGTACTTTTTCCGGCGCCGAGAAAGCCGGACAAAACGGTCACGGGAAGCGGATTAGACATTGGATAAACCTCATCAGGCGGCTGCTGCAACACTGGAAATGCTCTTGGCGGCGTGCGTTCTTCGGCTTTAGCGAGTGACACGGGCACAGGTAAGGCAAACCCGTGGAAAGCCGAAGTGATTTTAATGTTATAGTATAACAATAACAGCAATCCACATTCTTCTTGCCGAGAATGGCAAAGGACTGGAAGCTGCTAGCTCTTCCCCGTCGGGTCGCCTCATGAAAACTGCGCTGAAATGCTCACTCTTTGGTCTCGCCCTGCTGACCCTCGATGCATGGGGACACGTTCCGGGACTCGCTACCTGCACGCGCAGCGCCAACCTGCTGGCGTGCGTCGATGCCAATGGCAATGCCTATAGCGTCAACACCGCCGGCAAGACGATTTACCTACGGGGTTTCGAGAAGATCGGCCAACGATATTGGGCGCAAACCAACAGCATTTACGGGCAGTTGACGTTCTTCACGGGGGTTGCTTCCGACGGCGAGGCCTGGGTCGGTTACAACCGCCGGGTGGGCTGGACAACAATCAACCGCTTTTCCAGCTCCGGCGGAAGTACCGGAAGCTTCACCTGCAGCCGACTCACGGGCTGCTAGACACGCACTTGTTGCTGCTCCTGCTGCCAAGCGATGTAGCTGTCAGCCGGCGGGTTTTTCTGGAAATAGCGCTGCAATCCCTCGAAAAGACCGTCAGCAACCGCTTGCTGATGTCGCGCCGTGACCAGTCGCTGACTGTCCCGCACGTTGGAGATAAACCCGGTTTCCACCAGAATCGATGGCACATCGGGCGACTTCAACACCGCAAATCCCGCTTGTTCCACACGTTTTTGATGCAGGGTGGTAATACCCGCCAGGCTACCCAGTACCGTGCTGCCTAATTGCAAACTGGCGGCGATCGTGGCGTTCATCGACATATCGAGGATGACTCCGGCGAGCATCGGATCCTTGTCCTTGAGATTCAGCAGGCTGGTTGCGCCGAGCAGATCCGCACCGTTTTCCCGTTGAGCCATGAAGCGCGCAGTGGCTGAAGTCGCGCCACCTTCAGACAAGCAATACACAGACGCTCCCGAAGCCGTGAGGCGCGGCGCGGCATCCGCGTGCACAGAAATGAACATGTCGGCCTTGTGCTGGCGGGCAATATCAACCCGCTTGCGCAGCGGCACGAAGAAATCGTCATTGCGCACAAGCTTCACATCGAAGCCCTTCTCCCGCTTCAAGCGACGCGCGAGCAACTGGGAAATCGAAAGCACAACGTCCTTCTCACGCTCGCCTTTTGCACCGACTGCACCGGGATCTTTGCCGCCATGGCCAGGGTCGACCACGACAATAATGTCTCGTTTTGGATGATTGGTTTTTCCCGGTGTTTCACGTGGAACGCTCGGGGCTGCGACTTTTGAAGCGCTCAAAAGATCCAGAACCAGGCGATGCCCCTGACCATCCTGAGGCGCCAGCAGGAAGGTATTGAGCTGAACCGGACCACTCAAATCCAGAACGATTCGGGTATCGCCCTTACCAAAATGCCCCGATCGGATGCTGCGAATAACCGTTTCGCTGAGCGCCAATTGACTGAAATCACCACTCAAGCTGGCCCCACTCAGATCAATGATCAGGCGATCCGGCGCACTCAGCGTGAACGTTTTGTAGCTGACCGGCCCGCTCAAATCAAAGACCAGCCGAAGCTTGTCATCCGAACGCCAGAGGCGTGCATTGCGAATTTGTGTGGCGCTGACACTGAATGGAAAAGCCAACGCAGCGCTGGCCAACATCAGGTTAAGCAAATGGCGTCTGTGCATATGAAAGCCCGTTCATGAAAAAGGCATCGTGATTTGAATTGTTATAATGTAACATCAAATTCAATCAACACGATGGTACTGAACATGAATGCGCTGACGCTGCCGGATATCGCCGCGCAAGCCGCCCGACAAGCCTTGCCGCTTGATTGGGTGGGAATGCGTGGCATCGCTCTACCTGTCTTTATCGAAGGCCAACGCCTGGCAGCAAAAGCCGATGCAGGCGTCAGCCTCGATGACGGCGAAGCCCGTGGCATTCACATGTCACGGTTGTATTTGGCGCTGGAAAGGCTGGAACAAAAAAACCTCACCCCCGCACTTCTGCACCAGGTTTTGCAGCGTTTTCTCGACAGCCATGAAGGCCTGGCCAACAGCGCCTATTTGGATATCCATACCGATTTGCTGCTCAGAAGACCCGCATTGGTCAGCCCATTGGCAGGATGGAAAACCTATCCGGTGACTATTGCAGCCACTCTGAAAAACACAGTGTTCCACGTGGAACTGAAAATCGAGGTGGCCTATTCCTCGACATGCCCCTGCTCAGCCGCTCTGGCGAGGCAATTGATCCAGCAGCAATTCGTCGACGATTTCGCCAACAAGCCGTTGCAACATGCCGAAGTTCTGGCCTGGCTGGGCTCGACTCAGGGGATCGTCGCAACCCCACACAGCCAACGCAGCACCGCACAACTGCATCTGCACCTGGATGAATTTGTTGATGGTTTACCACTGACCTCGGCAATCAACGACGCCGAAGCGGCCCTGGGCACCGCGGTGCAAACTGCCGTGAAACGCGCCGACGAACAAGCCTTCGCCCTCGCCAACGGCCAGAACCTGATGTTCTGCGAAGACGCCGCTCGCCGCCTGAATCTGGCGTTGCGTCGTTCACCCGGCATCCGCGAGTTCCACCTGCGCGTGATACATGCCGAAAGCCTCCACGCCCACGATGCAGTCGCTGAAAGTCACTGGCGACGGGAGACCGCATGATCCGCCTGCAGTCTCTGAGTTGGGGTGCCCCCGGCCAACCGCTCACGCCGCCGCTGAGCCTTCAACTGGAGAGCGGCAGCATGACCGCCATCATCGGCGTCAACGGCAGCGGTAAAAGCAGCCTGCTAAAAGTCATCGCCGGACTCCAAAGGCCTTTGGCCGGCGCCGTCGCATTGGGTGTTCCTCGCCAAAGCGGTTTGTCTTTCCTCCCCCAACAGCAGCACCTGGATCGACAGTTCCCGATCAGCCTTCAGGAACTGGTTGCCGCCGGTTTCTGGGGACGTCGACTGTCAACGCAATTACGAGCGCAACGCCTCACCCAGGCACTTGAAGATTGGCACTTGAGCGGCCTTGAACAGCGCCCGTTGATGGCACTCTCCGGCGGTGAACTGCAACGTGCCCTGCTCGCTCGCTTGAGCCTGACCGACACGCCGGTGCTCCTGCTCGACGAGCCCCATGCTGCACTGGATGAGTTCGGTCAGGCATTGCTCTGGCAACACCTCCACACCTGGCATGCACAAGGTCGGACGCTGGTCATGGTGGGCCACGACCTCGCCGCTGTCCGCCAACACATTCCACAAACCCTGCTGATCAAAAACAGCGGCTGCGTGTTCGGCCCCAGTGTCGAACTGATTCAGCAAACACCCAACGTGCAGGTCGCCTGATGCTCAGCGCCACTCATTTCTGGCAACCATTTCTCGAGTTCGTGTTCATGCGCCGGGCACTGCTCGGCGGTTTGCTGCTGGCGTGCAGCACCGCTCCATTAGGCGTGTTCCTGATCCTGCGGCGCATGAGCCTGATCGGCGACGCCGTCGCCCACGGCATCCTTCCCGGTGCGGCGCTGGGCTTCTGGTTTGCCGGCCTGAGTCTCCCCGCGCTGACCCTGGGTGGCCTCGGCGCCGGTCTGAGCATGGCAGGACTCGCCGCATGGATCACTCGTCGTACCGGCCTGCGCGAAGACGCCAGCCTCGCGGCGATCTACCCGATCTCTCTGGCCAGCGGCGTGCTGATTCTGGGCATCGCCGGCAAACGGCTCGACCTGCTGCACTTGCTGTTCGGTTCGGCACTGGCGGTCGACGGTCCCACCCTGAACGGAATGTTGGGCGTTTCGCTGCTGAGCCTTATTGCCATGGCGCTGATCTACCGCCCGCTTCTGCTCGACACCCTCGATCCACTGTTTCTGCGCACCGTCAGCCGACTCGGTCCGATCGCCCACGGCGTGTTCCTGACGCTGGTGGTGCTCAACCTGGTCATCGGCTTCCAGGCCATCGGCGCGCTGATGGTGGTCGGACTGATGATGCTGCCCGCCGCCGCTTCACGCTTCTGGAGCCGGCGTCTGCCAATCCTGATCGCCATCGCCGCAGCCATCGGTTGCCTGTCGGTGTGGCTCGGCCTGTTGCTGTCGTTCTACTACTCGCTGCCCAGCGGTCCAGCCATCGTGCTGGTCGCAGGCATCGGTTACCTGTTGTCCGTGGTACTCGGGCCGGTTCACGGCCTGCTGCGCCGCCCGCCCTTGCTCACATCCCAATGAGGTGTTTCCCGATGCGCGCTCTACTTGTGTTGTTCAGCCTGATGCTGTCGATGTCATTGTCAGCGGCGGAGAAACTGCCGGTGGTCACCAGTTTCAGCATCCTTGCCGACATGGTGCATCAGGTCGGCGGCGAGCATATCCAGATCACCAACATGGTCGGGCCAGACGCCGATGCCCACACCTACGAACCGACGCCGGACGATGCCAAGGCACTTCTGAAAGCGAAACTGATCGTCAAGAACGGACTGGGTTTCGAGCCATGGCTGGACCGACTGGTGACCAGCACCGACACCAAAGCCACAGTCATCAGCGCCAGCCATGGAGTGATTCCCCGCTCGCTGGATGAGGACGGCGAAACCGTTCCCGACCCTCACGCCTGGCACAACCTGGCCAACACCGAGTTGTATGTCGCCAACATCACCAAGGCACTGATCGCCGCCGACCCGGCGAACAAGGCCGACTACCAACGCAACAGCAAGGCCTACCTGCAACAGATCCATGCCCTCCTCGCCGAAGCCAAGGCCAAGCTCGGTTCACTGCCGCCGGGCAATCGCAAGATCGTCACCAGCCACGATGCCTTCGGTTATCTGGGGCAAGCCTACGGAATCGACTTCATGGCACCGCAAGGCCTGTCCACCGAGCGTGAACCTTCTGCCGCCGAGGTCGCCGCGCTGATCACCCAGATCCGTCAGGCCAAGGTCAAAGCTGTGTTCATGGAAAACATCAAGGACGCGCGCCTGCTCAAACAGATTGCCGACGAAAGCGGCGCGCACATCGGTGGCACGCTGTACTCCGACGCCCTCGCCGCTTCGGGTCCGGCCAGCACGTTCACCGGCCTGTTCGAATACAACCTCAACACTCTTTACGACGCCCTGAGCCAACCATGATCCGCAAAAACCCTTCCGGCGATCTGCCGCAAATTGCCGAGTCTGCCTACGTCGATAAAACCGCAATCATCTGCGGCAAAGTGGTGATCGGCGAGAACGTATTCGTCGGCCCCTACGCGGTCATTCGTGCCGATGAAGTGGACGCCTCGGGCGAGATGGAGCCGATCACCATCGGCGCCAACTCGAACATCCAGGATGGGGTGGTGATTCACTCCAAGTCCGGCGCGGCGGTGACCATCGGCGAGTTCAGCTCCATCGCCCACCGCTCGATCGTGCATGGCCCGTGCAAGGTCGGCGACCGAGTGTTCATCGGCTTCAACAGCGTGCTGTTCAATTGTGTGGTGGGCAATGGTTGCGTGGTGCGACACAACTCGGTGGTCGATGGCCGGGATCTGCCGGATGCGTTCTACGTGCCCTCCACCACCCGCATCGGCCCGGGCACCGACCTCTCGCAATACCCGCCGGTGAGCGTCAGCGCTTCGGAGTTTTCCGAAGACGTGGCACGCACCAACGTCGATCTGGTGCGCGGCTACAAGGCCCTGCAGAACGAGTTCTGAACCATGAACAGTGTGCTGATTCGCAATGCACGCCTGGTTGATGACGGGCATGAGTTCTACGCCGATCTGCTGGTCAGCCACGGTCGCATCGTCAAGATCGGCCGCAGCATCTTCGGAGAAAACGCCACACTGGAAATCGACGCCAACGGCCAATGGCTGCTGCCTGGAATGATCGACGACCAGGTACATTTCCGTGAGCCGGGCTCGCCAGCAAAAGGCAGCATCTACACCGAATCCCGCGCAGCCGTGGCCGGTGGCATCACCAGTTTCATGGACATGCCCAACACCAACCCGGCCACCCTCACCCTCGAAGCGCTGACCGACAAAAAACGCCGGGCAGCGATCAACTCGGTGGCCAACTACGGCTTTCACTTCGGCGTCAGTCACGACAACCTGGACACTGTCGCGGCGCTCAATCCAAGTGAAGTGGCCGGGGTCAAAGTGTTCATGGGGGCGTCGACCGGCAACCTGCTGGTTGATGACCCCAAAACACTGGAGCGATTGTTCGCCGAGGTGCCGACGATCCTGCTGGCCCATTGCGAACACACGCCGAGCATCGAGGCCAACACCGCCAGATTGCGCGAGCAGTTCGGTGAACATCTCCCTCCCGACGCCCATGCGCTGATCCGTAATGCCGAGGTTTGCTATCGCTCTTCTTCACTGGCAGTGGAACTCGCCAAACGCCATGGTACTCGCCTGCACGTGCTGCACCTGACCACCGCCCGGGAGCTGGAGCTGTTCGAAAACAAACCTCTGGCACACAAACGCATCACGGCGGAAGTCTGCCTGCATCACCTGCTGTTCGATGACCGCGACTACCCGGACCTCGGCAACCAGATCAAATGCAACCCGGCGATCAAAAGCCAGGCTGATCGCGATGCCCTGCGTCTGGCCTTGTCGAGCAATCGACTGGACGTGATCGGCAGCGATCACGCCCCGCATACCTGGGCGGAGAAACAGCTGTCATATGCCCAGGCACCGTCTGGTCTGCCACTGGTGCAACATGCGTTGCCGGCGTTGTTGGAGCTGGTGGCAGATGGCGTGCTGCCGATCACCACGCTGGTGGCGAAGACCAGTCACCGGGTGGCGGATCTGTTTGCCATTCCGGATCGCGGTTATTTGAGGGAGGGTTATTGGGCGGATCTGGTATTAATTCAGCCGGAGCCCGAGGGTGTCGCGGTATCACGACAACCGATTCTGTCGCAGTGCGGGTGGACGCCATTTGCCCGTCGCAGCTTTCGCCACCGGGTGAGTACGACGCTGGTGTCGGGACAGGTTGCGTGGCACGACAACCGGCTGCATGACGGATGCCAGGGATTACCGCTGCGATTCATGCGCTAAAAAAAAGCCCCCACAATATTGTGGGGGCGGTTCGATGTTCAGGCTCTTGGTTTGACGGTGCCGCAGTCCTGACCCAGCCACACGGCACGGGTTTCCAGACTGCCCTTCTGGTTGATCCCGATGGCATTGAACGTGCCGTTGGCAATGGTGGTGAACTCACGGTCGCTGACGAACGTAGCCACACCGGTGCCAGACGCTCGCGGGCAACTGAAACGGAATTTCCACTGGTTACCGTTGCGCTCGGTGATCTGCTGTTTGCACCCCGACTGCGGGTCAGCCAAGGGAATATCATTGGTCGCCACTTGCTGCGGCGTCAGGCAGGCACGAATACCCTTGCCACCGATGTTGATGCCTTGCTTCTCCAGCTGCGCCCGTTGTTGCGGGGTGATCTGGCCCTGAATCTGGCCGAGGATCGATTGCACGTCCATGGCCTGATCATCGACCTTCACATTGCTCGATGTCATTTCCCACAACCCCGGCTGCAGCATTTGCGCCTGAGCCACCAACGGCAAGGCCAACCCCAGACCCAGCGCCAAACCCAGCAGACGAACGTTCATTGCAAAACTCCTGATCAGTAGTGGCCGTTAGACGCCGGCCGCTTGTTTCGGTTCATGGCCTGCTTTCATGGCTAAAAAGAAAATAGCGACAACCGCAAAGGAACATGGTCTGTTAAGCATTGAATCTTCAGGAGCAAGGTTGCCCCATGGATTATTTTGGACCGCATATCTTCGGTTATCTGATCGCGCTGATACATAGCCTGGGCACAATTGCCGCCATCCATGCGGTGCTGACCGTCCGCACGGCGCAAGGCGCGATCGCCTGGGCGCTGTCGCTGATCTTCATTCCCTATCTCACCCTCATCCCCTATCTGGTGTTCGGTCGAAGCACCTTCGACGGTTATATCAAGGCCCGACGTCAGGCCAACGAACAAATGCGCCAGGCCGTTTCCGAACTGAACTGGCGGCCCTGGGTAGAAGAAGCCCTGACCGCTCGCGCCTCCAATGCCTACGACTCATTGCGGGCGATGCCGAAGCTCGGCCGCATGCCGTGCCTGGCCAACAATGAAGTGCAATTGCTGATCAACGGCACCGCCACCTTCGAAGCGCTTTTCCACGCAATCAGCCAGGCACGGGAAGCTGTGCTGATTCAGTTTTTCATCATTCACGACGATCGCCTCGGCCAGCGCCTGCACGAACTGCTGCTGAAGAAAGCCGCCGAAGGAGTCGCGATTCATCTGCTGTACGACCGCATTGGCAGCCATGCCCTGCCCCACAGCTACGTGCAGGCACTTCGCGATGGCGGGGTCGAGGTGAAGGCGTTCGCCACCCGCAGCGGCTGGCTCAATCGCTTCCAGGTGAATTTTCGCAACCATCGCAAGATTGTCGTGGTCGACGGAATGACCGGCTTCGTTGGCGGGCACAACGTCGGCGACGAATACATGGGCGAAAAACCACCTCTGGCGCCATGGCGCGACACCCACGTTCAGGTGCGCGGGCCGGTGGTCGCCTGCATGCAGGAGTCATTTGCCGAAGACTGGTTCTGGGCTGCCCGTACACTGCCCCCGCTGATCCTGCCGGAGGTTTACCCGGAAGACGGCGTGCTCTGCCAGTTGCTCGCCAGCGGCCCGGCGGATGCCTACGAAACCTGCTCACTGTTTTTCGTCGAAGCCATCCATGCCGCGACTGAACGCGTGTGGATTACCAGCCCTTACTTCATCCCCGACGAAGCCGTTTTCGCTGCACTGCGCCTCGCCGTCCTGCGCGGTGTCGATGTGCGGTTGCTGCTGCCGTCGCGTCCTGATCACCGCATCGTCTACGCCGCATCGAGCCTTTATGCGTTCGAAGCGGTGCGCGCCGGGGTGCGGGTGTTCCGCTACGAACCGGGTTTCCTGCATCAGAAAGTGGTGTTGGTCGACAACGAAATCAGCGCCATCGGCAGCGCCAATCTGGACAACCGTTCTTTCCGGTTGAATTTCGAGGTGATGTTGCTGACGGTCGACAGCGAATTTGCCGGCCACGTGGAACAGATGCTCAACGAAGACTTCGCCCAAGCCTGTGAAATCGCCAAGGAAGAAGGCCGGGAAATCCACCGCCTGCAACAACTCGGCATGCGGATCGCCCGGCTGATTTCACCGATTCTCTAGCTCAAGGGTTGTAGATGTCGTCGCGGGTCCACGGCAGTTCATGGCTGCCATCGGCGTGGGCCTTCACCGCGAGGATCTGGTGCAGATTGATCCAGCCCCGGGCAAACGCGTAGGCGCATCCGGCCAGGTACAGACGCCAGATACGCAAAGCCTGATCTGGTACCAGCTTCGCGGCGGCTTCGAGATTGTCCTCCAGACGTTCGCTCCAGTGGTCCAGGGTGCGCGCGTAATGCAGACGCAGGCTCTCGACATCGACGATCTCCAGACCGGCCTCGCTGATCTGGGCCGAGATCATCGCCAGGTGCGGCAGCTCGCCGTTGGGGAACACGTATTTCTCGATGAAGTCCCCGGCACCGCGTCCCACCGGACGGCCATCGGTGTGCTTGGCGGTGATGCCGTGGTTCATCACCAGACCGCCCTCTTTCACCGCGCCGAACAGGGTTTTGCAGTACTCGGCCAGGTTGGCGTGGCCCACATGCTCGAACATGCCGACGCTGACCACTTTGTCGAACCGACCGTCCTGCGGCAGATCGCGGTAATCGAGCAGTTGCAGTTCGATCTGGTCTTCCAGGCCTTCAGCTTTGACGCGCTCCCGAGCCAGGGCCAACTGCTCCTTGCTCAGGGTGATACCAAAGACTTTGGCACCGAACTCACGGGCGGCGTAACGCGCCAGGCCGCCCCAGCCGCAGCCGACATCCAGCAGGTAGTCGCCCGGTTGCAAACGCAGCTTGCGACACAGATGCCGGAATTTGGCCTGCTGGGCCTGTTCGAGGGATTCGCTGCCAGTTTCGAAATAGGCGCAGGAGTACGCCATGTCGCTGTCCAGCCATAGCTGGTAGAACGCGTTGGACAGGTCGTAGTGATAAGAGATGGCCTTGGCGTCGGTTTCCTTGTCGTGGAGCGTGCGCACTGGCTGACTGTCTTCGTCCTCATCGAGCAGCGCGGAGCTCAGCTCATCGCACACCCGGATGACCTCGCTGATCGAACCCTCGAGTTCGAGTTTGCCCTCAACGAACGCCGCCCCCAGCGCGTCGAGACTTGGATGGGTCAACTGGGACACCATCAACGGGTCCTTGACCACGATGGTGACGCTGGGCGTCGGGCCCAGATTGAATTCATGGCCGTCCCAGAGTCGCAGGCGAAGCGGAAGCTGCAGATTCTGTAAGGCCGGTGGAAGTTGCGCGAGCATGGAATATCCCCCTGGTTTCAGACGTCTGATCTGAGGGTAGACCATCCTTGAAAATTAGCAGGCTATCGATTCAATAGTCGCCGCCTATGAGCCGAAATGGCTTTAACGTCACTGATCTCCCTGCTTCAGTGCGCCTTCTCAAATGACTGCAAGAGAGGCGCACAGTTCGAAAAATGATCAGTTCCGTTCGTTGAGTTTCAGCAGCGGCTCCTGAAACCGCAGCAAGCGGCCAGCGTTGCCCAACACCAGCAACGTGCTGAGGTTGTGCAGCAGCGCCGCGATCATCGCCCCGGCCGCGCCCAGCCAGCCGAACGCGGCGAACACGACGATGGCCAGCGTCCAGCCCAGACCGATGATCACGTTCACTTGAAGCGTGCGCCGGCATTGGCGACTCAGGCGCACACAGGTGCCGAGCCGGCGCAGGTCGCTGCCGATCAGCACGATGTCGGCGGACGCCAGCACAATGTCCGCACCGCCCGCTCCCATCGCAACACCTACCACCCCGGCCTTGAGTGCCAGCGAATCGTTGATGCCGTCGCCGACCACCATCGGCCGGAAACCGTTGTCGATTTCCTTCAGCACCCGATTGAGTTTGTCTTCAGGCAACGCCTGAGCTTCGACTTCATGCAGGCCGACATCACGCGCCAGGGTGTGCGCCACGCTCAGACGGTCGCCGGTCAGCAACAGTTGCCGACCGAGGCCCAGCTCGCGCAGTTCGCTCAAGGCGAATCGTGCTTCCGGTTTGACGCTGTCAGCCAGCAACAGCCAGGCGAGAAATTCACCATTCAAGGCTAGCCCGGCAATCGGGCCGTCGTGGTCGGGAATCGATGTGGTCGGGATGCCCAGTTGCGCAAACAACTCTGGGCGACCGAGGGCCGCTTCACCCTGCTCGGTCTTGGCCACCACACCCAATCCTTGCCGTTCGTGAATGTCGGTCAGCACCAGCACGTTGTCCGCGTGGACCAGACCGGCCAATGCTCGACTGACCGGGTGACTGCTCGCAGCACCAAGGCTGGCGGCCAGTGCCATCACCGAATCGTGATCCGCCTGCGCGCTGTTGATCGACTGCAAACGCAACGTGCCGTAAGTCAGAGTTCCGGTCTTGTCCACCACCAGCGAAGTAAGGTCGGCCAGTTCTTCGAGAAAAGCCGAACTGCGGATCAGAATCCCGTGACGCGCCGCAACCGCCACACCGGCAATCGCCGTGGCCGGTGCCGACAACACCAGTGCACACGGACAGGCTGCGACCAGCACCGCCAGCATCGCCTGCGCATCGTTGGTAACAAACCAGGTCACCGCCGCCAACAGCAACACCAGCACCATATAGCTGCCGGCATAACGTTCGAGCAGCCGGGTGATCGGTGGTTTGGAACGCTCGGCGTTCTGCATCAGGGCGATGACCTTGCCCAGGGTCGATTCATCGCCGGTGCGGGTCACCTCGATACGCAGCAGCCCATCGAGGTTGATCGCCCCGCCGAAAACCGTCATTCCGACACCCGCCTCGACCGGCACCGACTCACCGGTGATCGAGGCGGTGTCGAGGCTGGCCTGACCGGACAACACGCGACCGTCCGCCGGGATCCGATCGCCGGCGCGGACTTCAACGGTGTCGCCGGCCTTGAGCGTGCCGTTATCGACTTCGATCACGGTGCCGTCCGCCTGGATTTTCCGTGCATGACTGCGAGTGAGCTGGCCCAGGGCATGAATCGCTTCCTGCGAGCCGATCACACTGCGTTCCTCCAGCACATGGCCGAAGATCATGATGATCGGCAACAGCGCGGCGGTCAGCAGATCACCAGTGGCCCAGGCACCGAGCATCGCCAATGCGATCAACTGGTCGGTGATGCCGTGCAGGCTCGGATAACGCAGGCTGAACCACGCCGAACGCATCACCGGCACCGCCACCAGCAAAGAAGCAAAACCCAACAGCAACTGACTGACCCCGGTTTGTTCCGGCATCAACCAGCGCCAGATCAGGCCAAGCCCGAGCAGGCCAAGGGCGAGCATCGCCAGGGTCAACTGGCGCGCAGCGCGACGTTGCTCGGCCGAGGACAACAGACTCGGTGCGGCGGTAGTGGCGGTCATTTACTGGCTCCCTGAATGATCAGGCGGGAATCGTCTTTCGGATCGACCGTGGTGACCGAACCGGCCTGGCCGAGAATCTTCGGTATCCGTTCGCGGTATAGGCGCAGCAGCATTTGCGGGTCGGTGCTCTGTTGCCGGGCCAGACTCAATACAGTGGCGGTATCGGCGGACGCTTTGGCCAGGCGTTCACCGGCCTGGGCATGGGCGACCTGCAAGGTGCGGTCGGCCAGTTCGTTGGCCGTCTGGGTGATTTTTTCAGCATCGGTGCGGGCATTGGCCACCGCTTTGTCAGCCTGTTGGCTGGCTGTCAGCACGGCATTGAACGCACCGACGGCCGGCTCGGGCAGACTTGATTGCACATCGACCCGCGCCACTTCGATACCGATGCCCTGCCCGCTTGCCTTCAATTCAGCCAAGCGACGATTGATGCCTTGCACCAGATCCCCGCGCAAGCGCTCGCGTCGTTCGGCGGCTTGATTGTCAGCGCCGATCAACTCCGGACGCGCCACCAGAATGGTGTCCAGATCCCGCGCCGCTGTCAGGGCCACCGCGCTGCGAGTCACCAATCGATCCAGCGCCGGCAACACATGGTCGCCTTGCAGCACGAAGTCATAGGGATCGGTGACCTTGTAAAACACCCGCACGTCCAGCTGCACCACACCGGCATCACCGGTGAGCAAATAGCCGGAACCGGCCAATGCATCGCTTATTGGCGTGGCGAATGTGGCGACGCGATCCGCCTGTATTGCAGCTGGACTGCGCAGCAAGTTTTCCACGCGACGTTCGATGACCCGATCTGCCGCCGGCAGCAAAACGACCTGTTCGAACGGCTGCGGCCATGCCAATAACAACCCGGCATTCTGGATGCGATCCAGTGCACCGAAATGCATGACCACCGCACGATTTTGCGGATCGATCTGCCGCACATTGGAAAACGCCCAGGCCAGCGCCGCCAGCACCGTCACTGCGTACAGGGCAAAAAACGCCAGACGTCCCGCCTGAATCCACGGACTGTTCAACGAATTTGTTCCACGTGGAACTTCACTCATGGCTGCGTTCCGGTCTTGCTGTCCAGATTCGGCGGGCCGTCCACCAGCACGCGGAATGGCGCGGCATCAGTGCGCAGGATCAACTTCGTATCTGGCGTGACAATCGTGCCGAGGGTGTCCAGTGAGCGCAGCAAGTTGTACAGCTGCGGCGATCCGGCATAAGCACGACCATAAATCTGTGCGGCCTCGACCCGCGATTGCGCCTCGATTTCCGCCGCTTTCACGGTCGCGTCAGCCTGCACAATTCGGGCATCACGCTCGGCGCCGGAACGAATCTGCGCAGCTTCACGCTTGCCAATTGCAGTGCGTTCAGTGGCGATGGTTTCACGCTCGGCGCGCATCCGGTCAACCGTCGCGGTGAGAGTCACTGATGGCAAGGTCAACCGCTCGATGCCCACTTGCACCACGCGTACGCCGTAAGTGGCGAGCAATTGCTGATCAATCTGCTGACGCAACTGCGCTTCGAAGTCGGCGATGTGCACCTGGTTGGCATCGGTGTTGACCAGATTGGCCAGGTCGAAACTGCTGGCGGTGGTCTCCAGCGCCGAGCCGACAAAGGTGCGAATCTGCCGCGCCGCTTCGTCCGGCTGATTCTGTACTGCGCGCATGAACCGTTGGACGTTGTCCGCATCGCCCTGCACCTGCCACGCGACATACGCCTGCACGATGATGCGCAAACCGTCACGGGTGCCGACGTCCTGCAAGCCACTCGATGTCGTACGCAAACGCAGGTCCACCGGGATTGCCGCTTCGAACGGCGCCGGCCAGCGCCAACTCAGACCGGGCTCCAGCAAAACCCGGGACGGGTTGCCGAAGCGGGTGATGACGGTGGCTTCACCGGAGCGCACCTGCACCAGGCTTGCCGCTGCGATGGCGAACGCCACGAGCAACACTGCCCAGCCCATGCGTCGCCACGGGAAAGGCCCCGCCTCTTCCGGCGCCCCATGATGATGGTGGTGATGCCCGTGATGGTGGTGGCCGCCATGAGCATGGTCGTGACCGCTGTGGTCATGGTGATCGTGAGTATGCGACTGGCTCAATGGGTGGCTCCTGGTTGAGCGGTGGTGCGCGCCGGCGTCGGGTCAGCCGGCAGCGTGAACGTACGCAGGTCGATGGTCGGCGCGTTGCTGCTGCCGCCCAGACGATGGTCGAGCACCAACAGTTTGGCTTTGCCCAGTCCCTGACTGAGCTGGCTGAGGTATTGCTCCAGCACGAAGGCCTGACCGGCGCTGGCGTAGGCTTTTTGCTCGGCGCTGAATTTCAGATCCGCCGCGCGGGCGGTCGAGCCGGTTTCGTGGGCATTGGCAGTGGCTTGGTCGCGAGCGAGGCTGGCCTGCAATTGCGCCTGATTGCTCGCTTCGGCCGCCGCCCCACGCTCGCGAGAGATCAACGCCTGGGCGCCAATCTGCGCTGCCTGAACGCTGTGATAAGCATTGGCGGCACCCGCCGGCGGGTGAATCGCCTCGACCACAGTGGCGAGAATCTCCACACCACTGTCGAGTTTCTGCAGATCGCTTTGCACCGCGCGGCCGATCTCGTCAGCCAGTCCAACCCTGTCCTGCCCCAGCAAACCGTCAAGGGTGCGCGATGCGAAATCGTGGACCAGAATCCGGCTCGCGGTGCTGCGAATCAGCGTCGGTACATCCGCGCTGTTATACGTCGCGGCCAACGCCGCGTGATCGCTGAGGCCGATGCGGTAGACGAAACGCACGTCCATATTGACGATCTGGAAGCTCTGTTGCTCGCCACGGCTGCTGGCGATGACCTGGGATTTATCGTTGACGTGGCTGGCATCCCACAAGCGATTGGCGGTGATCGGGGCCGGACCTTCCGCCGGATCCGGCTGAACCGGCGCCGGGTTCTCGCCGACGCTGGTCGCCAATTCATGCACCACGCCATTCTCCACGCTCAACACCCGGCCCAACGGCCAGGGCAGACCGGCATGCAAACCCGGGCCGAACACCTGCACCGGTTTGCCGAAGCGCTCATAGATCCCACGGCTTTGCAGCGGGACTTCATGAATGCCGGTGAGCAACCAGCCCACCGTCGCCACCAGCACCAATACCGGCAAGAATGCGCGGCGCATGTAACTGAAGGCCCAGATCTGCCGCAGATCGATACCGAAGCGGTTGTGCAATTCGTGCTGCAAGACGAGCAGCGGTTGCGGTGGCCAGCGCAGCAGATCGGCGACGAAACTGCGGGCCAGCAGCACCGGTTCAAGTTGTTCGCGGCGCGGACTGAACAGCGACAACACGGCACGCAGCAGCAACTCCACCGCGACCAGCCCCGGCAGGATGCCGATCAGCACCGCCAGCCGCACGGGCCACACCGAACTCTCGCTGGCAAACAGCAAGCACAACGCGCCCAGCACCAGGCTGATGATGGTCACGCGCGTTAGTTGCGCCAGCGCGCCGGCCTCGGGCCATTGCGCCGGGTTTTCCTGAGCCAGTTGCCGCTCCAGCACCAGCAGGCCGAACGCCAGCAACAGCGCAATCGCCGCGCCGACGGAGGCGGACAAGCCCACGGCAGTCGGTTGCAGCATGAGATTCCACACCTGCTCGATGCCAAGCAACGCCAGCAGCGCCAGAGCGCCCAGCCACAATGTCGCTGCACCGATCTGCCCCAGTACATGCAGGCTGCGGCGGCTCAGCCGATCCAGCAGTCGCTCGTACCAGCCATCCGGCCCGGGCGTTTCTTCCTCGACGGTAACCGGCACCACCGGGGTGATCACCCGCGCCCGCCAATCGGCCACCCACCACGCCGATTGCAGCCCGGCGACCAGCACCAGCAACGCCGCGCTCTGATTGACCAACAGCGCCGGCCACAACGATTGCGAGGCGAACAGGCCAACAAAAAACGCCAGCACCACTCCGGCCACGGCCAACCCGCCAAGTCCGATGGCCAACCGGCGCAATCGGCGACCCTGGGCCGCCGCCTGCTGAAAGCGCGGCAAACCGGTCACTTGCGTGCCATCAACGTCCAGATCGACTTGCATATCCCCCCAAAACCCTTGGCTCACTGCACAACTCGTTACGATATAACGAAATACGTGAAATATTTGTACTCAATTTCACATTCAAAGATGCCCAACCTGTCGCGTTCCTGAAGCCTTGACCGAAATGTCCGGAAACGCACATATTACGTACGTAATTTTTAGCGATCCGCATTCTTCAGCCAGGAGTAAGCGCATGAGCAACTATGACGTAGTGATTCTGGGCGGTGGACCCGGCGGTTATAACGCAGCGATCCGCGCCGGCCAGTTGGGCCTGAAGGCCGCGTGTGTGGAAGGCCGTGCCACGCTGGGCGGCACCTGCCTCAACGTCGGTTGCATGCCGTCCAAGGCGTTGTTGCACGCGTCCGAACTGTACGATGCGGCGATGGGGGCGGAGTTCGCCAACCTCGGCATCGAGGTCAAACCGACGCTCAACCTCGCGCAAATGATGAAACAGAAGAACGAAAGCGTCGCCGGCCTGACCAAAGGCATCGAATTCCTGTTCCGCAAGAACAAGGTCGACTGGATCAAGGGCTGGGGCCACATCGACGGCCCCGGAAAAGTCAGCGTGACCGGCGATCAGGGCAGCCGGATAGAACTGACCGCTACCGACATCGTCATCGCCACGGGTTCCGAGCCCACTCCCCTGCCCGGCGTGGCGATCGACAACCAGCGCATTCTTGACTCCACCGGCGCGTTGTCCTTGAGCGAAGTGCCCAAACATCTGGTGGTGATCGGTGCCGGCGTCATCGGCCTGGAACTGGGATCGGTCTGGCGGCGGCTCGGCGCGCAGGTGACGGTGGTGGAATACCTCGACCGCATCTGCCCCGGCGTCGATGGTGAGGCAGGCAAGACCCTGCAACGTTCACTGAGCAAACAGGGCATCACCTTCAAACTGAGTGCAAAAGTCACCAGCGCCACGTCCTCGGCCAGCGGCGTACAACTGAGCATCGAACCGGCAGCCGGCGGCGCCGCCGAACGGCTGGAAGCCGATTACGTGCTGGTCGCCATCGGCCGTCGCCCTTACACCCAGGGTCTGGGGTTGGAGAACGTCGGCCTGAGCACCGACAAACGCGGCATGCTCACCAACAAACACCATCGCACCGAGGCTCCTGGCGTCTGGGTGATCGGCGATGTCACGTCAGGGCCGATGCTGGCGCACAAGGCTGAAGACGAAGCCATGGCCTGCATCGAGCAGATCGTCGGCAAGGCGGGCGAGGTCAACTACGACCTGATCCCCAACGTGATCTACACCCGACCGGAACTGGCCAGCGTCGGCAAGACCGAGGAGCAGCTGAAGGCCGAAGGCCGGGCCTACAAGGTCGGCAAATTCCCGTTCACTGCCAACAGCCGGGCGAAGATCAATCACGAAACCGAAGGCTTTGCCAAAGTCCTCGCCGACGCGCACACCGACGAAGTCCTCGGCGTGCATCTGGTCGGCCCGAGCGTCAGTGAGATGATCGGTGAGTATTGCGTGGCCATGGAGTTCAGCGCATCGGCCGAGGATATCGCCCTGACCTGCCACCCCCACCCGACCCGTTCCGAGGCGCTGCGTCAGGCGGCCATGAATGTCGAGGGCATGGCGACGCAGATGTAAGCACTTCGCGCAGACTTCCCGCGCAATGCGGGAAGTATCAGGACGGCAAATGCCCCAGCGGCAACGCGCCCGGGGTCTTCACCGTGTGAATCGCAAAATTGCTGCGGATGTCGCTTACCCCCGGCAACTTCAGCAGGCAACCGGTGAGGAAACGGTCATAGGCACGCAAGTCCGGTACCACCACTTGCAGCAGAAAATCCGATTCCCCGGAGACCAGAAACGCCGAAATCACCTCTGGCAATGCTGTCACTGCGCGATGAAACGCCTCGGCCTGTTCATCGTTGTGGCGCTCGACCTTGACCCCGACGAACACCGTCAGCCCCAGCCCCACCTCGTCGCGGTCCAGGTTCGCCTGATAACCGCGAATCACCCCGGCCTCTTCCAGCATGCGCACCCGGCGCAGGCACGGCGAGGCGGACAACCCGATCTCGTCCGCCAGTTGCACATTGCTCAGGCGCCCGTCTCGTTGCAGCGCGGCGAGAATCTTGCGATCGAAGGCGTCGAGTTTCATGGTTGGCAGATCCTGATGGTGTAACGGCAAAAAGAAAGCAGGTTATGCCAATCCACGCGGTTATTGAAGCGAACTACGCAAGCACCTGCCCTGCCCCTCAGTCATAGACTGATTGCACCGAATCGACAACGAAAGGGGTGCGACATGGCGAGTCTCTGGCTGTTTTTCCTGGCTTTGGCGGTGGTCTATCTGCTGCCCGGCCCGGACATGATTCTGCTGTTGCAGACCGGTGCCCGCCAGGGTCGCAGCGCAGCACTTGCCACGGCGGTGGGTCTGGCCGTCGCCCGAGCCTGTCATGTAGCGCTCGCGGCGCTGGGGCTGGCGGCGCTGTTCAAGGCGGCGCCGTGGACGTTCGATGCCGTGCGAATGGCCGGGGCGGCGTACCTGCTGTGGATCGGCATCCAGTGCCTGCGCACCACGCTGCTGCCGGATCTGAACGCCGGCACCGTAACGGACAGCCAGGGTCAGTGGCGCGCAGCGATCCGTCGTGGCCTGCTGACCAACCTGCTCAACCCGAAAGCCTTGTTGTTCTGCTCGGTACTGCTGCCACAGTTCATCGTGGCGAATGGCGCACCGGTGCTGACGCAGTTTGCGGTGCTCGGCGCGATGCTGGTGGCCGCAGGATTGCTGTTCGACAGCGCCTATGCCCTGCTCGGCACGGTATTGGGCCGCTGGCTGAAACACAGCCCGACGGCCCAACGGGTGCAACAGTGGTTGTTCGGCAGCCTGTTGATCGGCTTCGCCGTGCGCCTGACGTTCGTCCAGCAGGCTTAGGCTTTGCGAGCCTTGCGCTGGCGGCGGGTAATCATCAACACGGCCACGGCGGTGAACACGACAATCGCACCGATCTGCACCGGCCACTTGTACGGCCGCAGTGTCGAACGCACCGAGTCGGTCACCTGAGTGACATAGCGCTTGTCGGCGTTTTCAAAATCCGGGTACGGGCACTGATGGCCAAAATCCACTGCCCACGGAACGTAAGGCCCTTCATCGACATAGCGCTTGTACAACGCGCTCTGCTCTTCCAGGCTGCTGTTCCAACCGGCGGCCGAGCACAGCACGGCAGCGAACGCCTGACTGGTGTGCGGCAGGTTATCCGCCGCACGACTGGCCAACGCCGTGGCAACGAAACGGTAGTGATAACGTTCATCCGGCTGCGCTTCACTGGCTTTCTGGCGTTGCACCTCGGCTTCGCTCACCAGCGGCCCGACTTTCAGTTCGGTGGTTTCCAGGCTGTAGTTGCCGCCGAAGGTCGCGTAATCCGGGGCCATTTCGTAGCCCAGGATGTCCATGCCCCACTCGCGGGCCGTCCACGCGGCATTGAACAGCGCACTGGCACGCTTGGTCGGCCACCATGCCGAATCGGCCTTCAGGCGTTGTTCGCCGTAGAGCCGGGCCTTGTTCTGCAGATCGGCATTGTCGAAATAACCGACCGCTTCTTCGTAGTGCCCTTCACGCAACAAACGCCGACCCAGCAGATTGCGCAGGCTTGCGGCGACCGGCAGCGGCACGTAATTGTCGCGATCCTGCTGACTCAGCGCAGGTGGCGCCGGCACATTGGTATCGACATAGTTTTTCAGTTCATCGACCGTCAGCACTCGCTCCGCCACGGTCGCAGCGTCAAACCAATAAATAGCCTTGCTGCGATACAACTGGTCGAAAGCCTGCAGATACTCACCCCGTTGCAGCGCAAGAATCGCGCTTTCACCCTCGACCCGGCACTTGGGCTGCAGGGTTTCGAGATTCCAGTCGGCCGTACGCCGTTCGCCCCAGGATTCGTCCTGCGGAAACGCCTGCGCGGCTTTGGCATAAGCCGCTGCAGCGGCGTTTTTATCGCCGTCACGCACCGCCAGTTTCGCCCGCAGCCACCACGCCAGACCGCCGTCGCCTGCATGTTCGAGGAACGCCTTGGCGCTGGCGTAATCGCCCTGTTGATAATTCATGGCCGCCAGGCGATCGGCGTTGTCGAGGCTGCCGCGAGTACTTTCCTGCAAAGCCTTGATCAGCTTTTTCTGATTCGGCGGCTCATCGCCGAACGACCATCCGATCCGACTGATCAGCGAGGCCGTCACCAGTTGCTGCACCGCTTTGCCGCGCAGCAACTTTTCAAGTCTGTCTTCAGGCTCTTCGGCCAGGTCGTTCATCAACAGCTTCAACGAGGTGTAGCCGACGTTCGAGCCATGCAGGTTTTGCGTGGCATAGAGCTCGATGGCCTTGTCCCAACTGCCCGCCGTGCGCAGCGCTCGTGCTTCTTCGCCGAGGCTGGCCACGCCAAGCTCCAGTGGATCGCTGAAACCGTCGATGCTCAGTTGCCGCGTCTGGCGAAAGGCCTCGATGGCGTTTTCCAACGCCTGGAGTGCATCACCCGCCTCGCTGCTCATGGCAAAGAAAGCCCGGCCCAGCGAATACGCGGCCCAGGTGCTGCGCAACGCTCGCTGATCGGCCGGCAACGCCAGCAACTGACGGAAATACTCGACAGCCAATTGATGGTCGCCGGCGCCGAACGCCACGGCGCCCGCCACATACAAACGCAGTTCCGCCGGCAGGCTCGCGCCCTGCACCTCGACCTGACGGGCATCGGTCAGGCTGCGCAGTTGTTTGACCAGCGCTTGCTGGTCAGGCGTCAGGCCGATCTGCTCGGCCTTGTCGCGCACCTCGGCAAGCTCTGGCGCCTCGGCGTAGATGTCATCCGGATTGTGGGTGGCGGCGGCGACGTTCTTGAGCCCCGCAATGGTTTTGCCGAGGCGACTGATCTCGAACTTGAAGTTGCCCTCCGGCAGTTCCGCCAGCGATTGCCCGCGATCGTCGAGCAGACGCATCGGGAAATCAGGGCCGCAGGCCAGTGCCGATCCCAGCGGCAGGCTGAGGCTCAGGCAAAGCAGGTGGCGGGGCCAGTTACGGGTCAACATGCGAGCCTCCTTGATCAATATTTGCGCAACGTGCCCAACCGATCGCACGTTGCCCGCCCGCCGGCAATCGGCCGTCGCGCAAGCGGGTGAAGGTAAGCAGATCCGCGGTCTGTTGCAATGCATAACCGGCGAGCGCGTCGGCGCCTTCGCAACCCCGGGCTTTGACGGTGATGCGAGTGGGCCAGGCGCTGTCGAGGTTACCGACGTTACGCAGGGCGATGTCTTGCAGGCCGTTCTGTTCGGTGAACGTCAGGCCGAGCTGACTGCTCAACGCATCGCCTCGGGCGACCGCCTGCAGCGTGCTCAGACTCCAGGCCCTGCGGTCGCTGGCCAGCGGCAGGCGAAACCAGATCAGACCGGCCAGATGTGCCGGGCGATCCTCGCGAAGTTCAATGGCCAGCCGGCTCAGTTGCTGCGGATCGGCGAGTAACTCGCGTCGCTCGCCGCTGCGTTCCAGTGTGACTTCACTCTCCACAACCGGAGCGCCACCGGCGTCCGGCAACAGCGCCACACCGTAGGCGGGCAACGCCAGGTAGAACGGTTGTTCGGTCACCCGCCCCCAGGCCCTGGCCCAGCGTTGTGCCTGCTCGGCGTCGAACAGACCGCGACGGGGGTCACTGACGGCATGCACCTGCAACACACTGCTGTCGACAGCCGCCAACAGCGCCGGCAATTGCGGGCTGTCGAGCCAGGCGGGTAACGCGGTGATGCTCAAGGGCAGGTTGGCCGGCAATGCGGCGCGCAAATGAATGAGGAAATCGGTGTAGGCCGGCAATCGGGCATTGCCGGCGTCATGGTCGATCTCGACGCCGCTCGGGGTCAGTCCCTGCCCTTGCCAGTCGGCGAGCACCTGAAGGATCTGCGCCGTGACGGCTTGCTGGTCGAGCGCCTTGAGCTGACCGTCGAGACGAATCACCGCAATCAGCGGCCGGGCATCCTGCTTGAGCAGTGCGTAATCGACTCGCGCCCGATTCCACCCGGCATTCGGGAAGGCTTGCAGCGCCAGCACCCGAAGCGTCGAGAAGTCGCCATGACTGTCCTTCAGAGCAATTTCATGGGCCGGCGTCCATTGCCGTTGCCAGACGTAGAGTTGCTGATCGAGCGGCACGGCGTCCTGGCGTTCACAACCATAGAGCAGCAACACCGCCACCACGGCTGACCACCCGATAAAAAAGCGCATACCTTGCAGATCCCTGAGACATCAGGCTGCAAGGTTACACAAAAGCGCTCAGGGCTTGCGGGCAATGATCACCTGACTTTTCGCCACCACCGCATCCAGCGCCTGCTTGATCTGCGCGCCGCGCGGCGAATCAAGCACCGCTTGCCAGGTATCGGCCCAATGGTTGAGCAGCGGATGGTCCGGGTTGCTGAATTCGACCTTGGCTTCCCAGAACAGCATCATCCACATCGACCAGTAAAAACCGTACTGGCTATGGCTGATGATCTCCAGGCCTGCCTCGCTGACCATCGCCTTGAACTGCTCTTCACTGATGATGCGAATGTGGTTGGGCTTCTGGAAATACTCCGGTGCCGCGATGTCTTTCTGCAAATCTTCGGAACTGGGGTGCGGCACGCTCAGCAGGTACAGCGCGCCCGACTGGCCGACACGCACCAGTTCGGCGAGAAACTGTGCCGGGTCGTCGACGTGCTCGATGACTTCAGTGGACACCACGCGCGTGGCGGTGCCATCGGCAATCGGCAGCGGGTTGCAGTCGGTGACGTGGCACTCGACGCCGCGGGCCGGCGTGTCGCTCAAGCGCTGGCGGGTCGCTTCGACCTTGGCACCGTCGATGTCGGCGATGATGATCTTCGCCCCGCGCATGCCGCAGAAATGTACGTTGCCACCGTCGCCACAACCGACATCGAGCAACGTGTCATCGGCGGTCACCGGGAAGCCTTTGAACAGCTCGCCGGTCTCCTGGTTGAACCAGCCACTGAGCATTGCATCGTGCAGGCCGAGCATGTACGGATCGACCTTGTCGGCAGCAGGCTGCGCGGCTGCCGGGACAGGCGTCGGTGCTGTGAGTTTCTTCAAAAGGCTCAGCATGAGGTGGCTCCAGAGGATGGGACGGCGTTGCGCGATATACCGAGACCCCGCACCAGGGCGGCGCCGCGATTGCGCATCGGCATTTCGATGAAACGATAATTCAGCTCGCTGAGCAGCACGATCAGGCCACCGGCAATCAGCAGCGTCACGACCGGATGCCCCGCCGGGCTCGGCAGACCGGCACTCTGCAAACGGAAGATCAGTTCCCGCACCAGTTGATAGGCCGGGATGTGGATCAGATAGATGCCGTAGGAGCGGCTGCCGATCCATGCCATCAGCCGCTGCACTCTGCCGGCCGGCAACAGGTAATCGCGGTTGTACGATGCGATCCACACCAGCAGCGCGCCGAGCACGGCAATCGAGCCGATCCGGTAAGAGGCGAAGGTGAAACGGTCGGTGGCCATGTAGCTCAACAGCAGCGCCAGCACGATCAGCGCAGTCGTACCGGCCCACGGATGACGCAGGAAGGTCGGCTCCCATCGCCGCCAGGACGGCTGCACGCTCCACATCGCCAGCAACACGCCGAGGGCCAGCGCATCGGTACGGATCACCATCAGCAGCGGCGTGCGCAAGGTGAACAATTGCACCGCGACCAGCGCCAGCAACGCCCAGACCAGATGCTTGCGGCACACCAGAATCAGCAGCGGGAACAGCAGATAGAACTGCTCTTCCAGCGACAGGCTCCAGTACACGAAACTGCTGCCGTACTCGTAATGAAAAAAGCTGTCGGCAAAACGGAAATTGGCGTACTGCAATACGCCGGCCAGCGTCGCTTGCAGGTTGGCGTGCAGCGTACCGAAAGCCCCGGAGCGATTGAGAAACACACACGCGAGCAGCATCAGCGCCAGCCATAACCAGGCCGACGGCAACAGACGGAAGGCCCGGCGCAACCAGAAGTTACGCGTCTGTTCCCAGTATTGCTGGCGAGTCGAACAGCCTCGCAGCGCCGGGATCAGGCTACGGGCGATGACAAATCCGGAAATGGCAAAAAACAGGTCAACGCCCCACCACGGCTGTGCCCAGGCATGAACCCTTTCAAGCAGCGGCACCGGATCGGTGAACAGGCTTCCCTGCAGGTGATGAAACAGCACGCCGAGCACGGCGACCGCGCGCAGGACTTCGATGTCCATGATGCGCTTGCCGCTCATGACACACGCCCTGCATCGAGCGGTTTACGGGCAATGATCACCTGACTCTTGGGCATGAACCGGTCCAGCATCTGCTTGATCGCCAATCCGTCGGGCTGTGCGAGCAAGTCCTGCCAGGTTCTGGCCCAGCCTTCCATCAGGGGTGGATACGGCGCCTGGATCCGGTCGCGCACGGCACCGCCGAGATCACGTCCGGCAGCACGTTCGCTGGCCCAGAAAAAGATCATGCCCATGACCCAGAAAAATCCCGTGGCCTGGCGATGCTCGATCACCAGACCGGCGTCCTCCACCAGTGCCGCGAAACGTTCCGGGGTAAAAATCTGCACGTGGTTGGGTGACTGGTAATAACTGGCCGGGGCGATTCCCTGCTGCAAATGCTCACCCACCGGTGCCGGCACACTGAGCAGGTACAACGCTCCGGGACGACCCATGCGCACCAGTTCGGCCATGAACGGTTCGGGCTGGTCGATGTGCTCCAGTACTTCCATGCACACCACCTTGCTTGCACAACCATCGCTCAGCGGCAGCGGCAGGCTGTTGCTGACCAGACCGAGACTGGGTTTACGGCTCTGCGCTTCGACTTGCCGGGCGAGGTCACGCACCTTGTCGTGTTCGCTGTCGGTGAAGATCACCGAGGCGCCCTGGCGCACGGCGAACAGTGTCGCCACGCCCTCACCGCACCCCACGTCGAGCAGGGTGTCGTCCGCACCGATGGCAAAGCCCTCGAGCAACTCGCCACTGTCGCCGTGAAACCAGCCGTCGAGCATCGCATCGTGCAGCCCGACGTCCCGCGGCGACACACTGACAGCCTTCGGTTCAGGCGCAGAGACCGGCACCGATCGCATGACCGGACGCAAGCGCCTCAGTAATGCGCGGATCATGTGCCTGTGGCTTCCGTTGCAGCGACAGCGCGGAGCTCGTGCACTTGAGCGAGAAAATCGCGCAAACGCTGCTCGGCCAACGCCTGACTGCAGAACGCCTGGAGACTGGCAACGGCTTGCGCCGACATTTGCGCATAACGCCCGGGATCGTTCTTCGCCACCTCATAGCTGTCACGATAGGCCACACAGACCGACGCCCAATTGGTCATGTAGCGCAACGTGCGGAACGCCTTGCGCGGATCGTGGGGCCAGGCGGTCAGCTCATCGGTGGACTCAACCAGGAACGCGTTGTCGGTGCTCAGGTAATCGATCATCGCCGTGGTACGCGGTGCTACGGCCGGCTTGCCGCAGGACATGAATTCCATCAGGGGCAGGCACTGGCCTTCACCGTAGGAAGTGTTCACCACGTACCGGGTGGCCTGCACCAGACGTTCGTAGTCCGCGTCCGCGAGGTAGCCATAAATCAGCACGATGCGGCAGCGGTAGGACTGGTTTTTGTACAGGTGATGAAGAATGTCGCTGAGGGCCTCTTCGGCATCGTGGTGGGTGAGTTTGAGGACCAGCGTC
Source organism: Pseudomonas sp. 58(2021) (assembly GCF_017491585.1). Lineage (NCBI taxonomy): Bacteria > Pseudomonadati > Pseudomonadota > Gammaproteobacteria > Pseudomonadales > Pseudomonadaceae > Pseudomonas > Pseudomonas sp. 58(2021). The sequence goes on along the minus strand of NZ_JAFGYZ010000007.1, from coordinate 68,484 downwards.
GCGTCTTCGATGTCGCGGAACGTCACGCAGAATGCGCTGAGCATGTCTTCCCAGTTCTTGCGTCCGTCGCCGGGATTGAACACCGACGTGTAGACGACACCGTCCAGCAACAACGCCTGCTCGCACACCGGCGCCTGGAAATCGATGCCCTGGCCACGACGCAGATGCTTAGGGCCGAAGGCGTCGAGATCGAGCTTGCGACTGTCGGCCACCAGCCCCTTGATGGTCAGGCGCACCGGCCCCGTCGAATGCTGCCCCTGAAGCTGCGCGCCCCGGGCCGCGAAGCGATCCCACACCGGCGCCGGGACAGCAACAATCGGGTAATCGGCGCCCATGGCCTCGCGCACGGCGTTGACCGTGTAACTGGAATGGGTGATCGCCGCGCCGCAGGCCCGGAGCACCGTGCGCCAGTCATTGCGCGGCTCGTTGTCGAAGGGCTCGTTGGGGATGGTGCTGAATTCCCAGGCGAACACCGGCAGCGTCGGGCACGCCAGATGGATCGGCGTGCGGTGCGGCGGCGAGAACGACAGAAACACGCACGGTTCGCCATGGGCCAGGCATTCCAGATACAGCGCATCGACTTCCCGGGCCGGGTCCACTACTTCCACCACGCGCCCGAGACGTTCGAGCACCGGGCGGTATTCCTTGAGCACGAAGTAATAGCTGTACTCCGAACGGCCCAGGTTTTGCGCGATGGTGTGCTGGTTGGTTTCCGAATGAATGATGATCAGCATGAGGCGTTGTCCGTCACGGGCGCAGATTCGGCGGCCCCTGGCTCGAGGCCGAAAAAGTCCGCCATGCGCTGCTGCACCGGGGCAAACGCGCAGTAGTCGTGCATGCGTTCGACAGCGGCGGCAGACATCCGCGCGTAATCCTGCGGCTGCGCCGTGGCCATCCGGTAGCTGTTTTCGTAAGCGCTTTTGAGCGAAGCCCAGTCCGGTCGATAGCGCAGGGTGCGGTAGATGATGCGGGTGTCCTGGGGCCAGATCGTCAGCTCTTCGCTGGACTGGACGACGAAGGCCACGGTGTCATCGATGTAGTCTTCCATCGCCGTGTGATCCGGCGCGATCACCGGTTTGCCGCTGGACATGAACTCCATCAGCGGCAGGCAAAGACCTTCGCAGCGTGAAGCGTTGACGTAGAAACTGGCGGCCCGGTAGAGCCGCGCGTATTGCGCATCGTCCAGATAACCGTGCATCACCAGCACCCGGCAGGCGAACGGCGTCAGTTGCGCAAGCAAGGTCATCAGTTCGCTGTAGTAGGACGCCAGATCGTTCTGGGTGATCTTCAGCACCAGCGTCGCATCAGGTGTTTGGCGAAAGGCCCAGCAGAACGCGGTGATCAGATGGTGCCAGTTCTTGCGACCGTCTCTGGGGTTGAATACGGTGACGTAAATCACCCCATCGACCGTGGCTTCAGCCACCCCCGAGGTGTCCGGCAGGTCCGGTGGCGGCGGCTCGGCCACGGGCACGGCATGGGGGCCGGCAATGTTCGGCAGGCGTCGCTCGAGCCAGGCATGGACTTTGTCCGGCACCAGGTCGCGCAATCCTTCCCAGTACCCGTGATGCAAATATTTAACCCGGGCCATGGGCTCAGGTTGATCGCTCGGGTTCAGCACCCACAGGCGCAGGTAATGGCGGGCAATCACCAGGCGCCGTTTGAACGTCAGCGGTGGCGGGCGCAGCGCCTCGATCTCGGCCAGCTGCTCGGCAGTCAGCGGCTTGGGCAACAGATCATCGGCGCAAAGGCCCAGCGTCCTGCTGTCGAAAATGCAGCCCTTGATCGCCAGCGTCGTACCGGAATTGATCGGCGCACTGACATGCCCTTCACGAACAGCGGCAAAGCTTTCCCACAGCGGGGTTGGCAGCACCAGCACCGGAAACGCTTCACCCATGGCGCGGCGGATTGCCCGGGCAGTATGGCTCGACAGCGTGATGACCCGTCCATGTCGGGCAAGCATCTGCGTCCAGTCATGGCGCGAATCACCGTCCCACGACTCGTCGGGAATCGTATCGAACTCCCATGCGATGACGCAGATCGTCGGACACTCGATATCGGTCGGGGTATTTTGCGGCGGCGTGAACGACAGGAACACGCTGCGCTCACCGGCAGCGAGCAACTGCCGATAGAGCGGATCGATCTCGGCGGTGGTGGACACCACATGCACCCGACCCAGGCTTTCAAGCACCGGGCGATAGGCCTTGAGCACGAAGTAATAGCTGTATTCGGGACGCCCGAGACTCTGGCTGATGGAGCGATCGTTGACGTCCGAGTAGAGAATGAAATTCATGGCATCCCAAGGTGCGACCGCCATCCCGGCAGCCTCACGCTATAACGGCCAGGCGTTGGATCGAGCCGGTATCACCGGGGTTCGTCCTGCGTCATCGGGCACATTTCTGTTCTTGTTTTAATGGTCGGTTTTACCCTGTCGCACGACCCTCAGGAAAAACTGCCGGGGAACGCGACGAGGGGCATTCTAAACACATCCGTCGCGGATTCGTGAACCGCCCGGCGAGAAAAATCCGGCTACTCTGACGAGAACTGACCGGTCACGATTTGTCCTGTTGAAATTGTCACGCAATTGGCACAGATTGGCAGCCAAACAACTACAACAATGACTTCACCTACAGACCTGCCGAATTGCTCCTACGATCCGACAGCAAATTCCCGACAAGCCTTTGGGAAAGGTGAACGTTAAAGACCAAGGGGCGCTGTTTGAAAAAAAGTCTGTTCATCACGGGCCTCAGTGGGTTCGTGGGACAACACATCCAGTCACGTCTGCAAGGGGAAGACGCGTCGTGGCAGTTGCTGCCTGCCGCCTCACCCTATGACCTGACAAAACCTGAAAGCCTTGTCGATCTGTGGCCGCAACTGCCCGATGCGGTCATTCACCTCGCTGGCCAGACCTTTGTCCCCGAAGCCTTCCGCGATCCGGCACGTACCCTGGACATCAACCTGCTCGGCACCTTGAACCTGTTGCAGGCGCTCAAGGCCAGCGGTTTCAAAGGCACGTTTCTGTATGTCAGCTCAGGTGATGTCTACGGCCAGGTTGAAGAACACGCTCTACCCATTACCGAACAACAACCACCCTGCCCGCGCAATCCCTACGCCGTAAGCAAGCTGTCGGCGGAATTCCTCAGTCTGCAGTGGGGCCTCAGCGAAGGCTGGCCGGTATTGGTGGCGCGCCCGTTCAATCACATCGGCACCGGGCAGAAAGACAGCTTCGTCATCGCCAGCGCCGCACGCCAGATCAGTCGCATCAAACAGGGCCTGCAAGGGCCGCAACTGGAAGTCGGCGACATCGACGTCACCCGGGATTTCCTCGACGTTGACGACGTGGTTTCCGCCTATTTCGCGCTGCTGGAAAAGGGCACGCCGGGTCAGGTCTACAACATTTGCTCGGCCCGTGAACAAAGCATCCGCAGTCTCATCGAGCAAATGGCCGATCTGGCCGAAGTCAACCTGCAACTGGTTCAGGATCCCGCACGCATGCGTCGCGCGGATCAGCGTCGCGTCTGCGGCAGCCATCAACGGCTCGCCCGGACCACAGGATGGACGCCGCAAATCACTACACAACAATCCCTGCGGGCGATCCTGTCCGACTGGGAGAAGCGAGTACGACAAGAATGACAAAAAGTGCATTGATCACAGGGATTACCGGCCAGGACGGTGCTTATCTGGCCAGACTGCTGCTCGACAAGGGTTACAAGGTTCACGGGCTGGTGGCGCGGCGCAGCAGCGATTCGCGCTGGCGTCTGCGGGAAATGGGGGTCGAAGCCGACATCGTGTACCTGGATGGCGACATGGCCGATGCCTGCTCGGTGCAGCGGGCGGTCATCAAGTCGGCGCCGGACGAAGTCTACAACCTGGCGGCCCAAAGTTTCGTTGCCGCCTCCTGGGATCAACCGGTGACCACCGGCATCGTCGATGGCCTGGGCGTGACTCACTTGCTCGAAGCGATCCGCCAGTTCAGCCCGCACACGCGTTTCTACCAGGCATCGACCAGCGAGATGTTCGGTCTGATCCAGGCCGAGCAACAGGACGAGAACACCCCGTTCTACCCGCGCAGCCCTTACGGCGTGGCCAAACTCTACGGCCACTGGATCACCGTCAACTACCGCGAAAGTTTCAACCTGCACGCCAGCAGCGGCATCCTGTTCAACCATGAATCGCCACTGCGCGGCATCGAGTTCGTGACCCGCAAGGTCACCGACGCGGCCGCCCGGATCAAGCAGGGCAAACAGCAGGAGCTGGCCCTGGGCAACATCGACGCCAAGCGCGACTGGGGCTTTGCCGGCGACTACGTCGAAGCCATGTGGCTGATGCTGCAACAGGACAAGCCCGACGATTTCGTGGTCGCTACCGGCGTCACCACCACTGTGCGCGAAATGTGCCGCATCGCCTTCGATCACGTCGGTCTGAACTACCGCGATTACGTGAAAATCGACCCGGCCTTCTTCCGTCCGGCCGAAGTCGAAGTGCTGCTGGGCAACCCGGCCAAGGCCCAGCGTGTGCTGGGCTGGAAACCGAAGACCGACCTCGACACCCTGATCCGCATGATGATGGATGCGGACATGAAACGCGTCGCCAAGGAGTAGGCCATGCTGATCCCCGTGATTCTGTCCGGCGGTGCCGGCACCCGTTTGTGGCCGGTGTCCCGAGAGGGCCATCCCAAGCCGTTCATGACCCTGCCCGACGGCCAGTCGCTGCTGGGCAAGACCTACCGGCGCGCTGCCGGTCTGCTGGACGGCTGGGGAGACATTGTCACGGTGACCAACCGCGAGTACTACTTCCAAAGCAAGGATCACTATCAGGCCGCGCGCCTGTCACGGCACCGCGGACACTTCCTGCTCGAGCCCACCGGCCGCAACACGGCCCCGGCCATCGCTGCGGCAGCACTGTCACTGCAAGCCCTGCACGGCGACGAAGCGATCATGGTGGTGATGCCCGCCGACCACCTGATCGTCGACGAAGTGGCGCTCAAGAGTGCGGTCGAACACGCGGTCAATCTGGCGAAGGACGGTTACCTGGTGACCTTCGGCGTAGTGCCGACCGCTCCGGAAACCGGCTTCGGCTACATCGAGACCGGCGCGCCACTGGATGCCAGAGGCGCGGCCAAAGTGCAGCGTTTCGTGGAAAAACCCGACCTGCAGACCGCCACCCATTATCTGGAGAGCGGTAACTTCCTGTGGAACTCGGGAATGTTCTGCTTCACCACCGCGACCCTGATCGCCGAGCTGGCGCTGCACGCCCCCGAGCTGCTGGAACAGACCCGCGCCTGCATGGCCGCCAGCGAACCGGTGGAAACCGTCGGCTGCCTGCAACAGGAATTGTCGGCGGCGCTGTTCGCCGAGATCACCGATATTTCCATCGACTACGCGCTGATGGAACGCTCGGAAAAAGTGGTTGTGGTTCCCGCCAGTTTCGACTGGAGCGACATCGGTTCATGGGGCGCGGTCGCGGCGCTGGTGCCCGCGGATGCTGACAATAACCGCGCCAGCGGCGAAGCGATCTTCATCGACAGCCGCAACAACTTCGTCCAGAGCGAAGGCCGGCTGGTGGCTGCGGTGGGTGTGGAAGACCTGATTGTGATCGACACCGCCGACGCCGTGCTCGTCGCCCACGCCGATCGTGCTCAGGATGTACGCCGGGTCGCCAAGCAGCTCAAGGACAAGTCCCACGAAGCCTATCGCCTGCACCGCACGGTCAGCCGTCCATGGGGCACCTACACCGTGCTCGAGGAAGGCCCGCGCTTCAAGATCAAGCGCATCGTGGTCAAACCCGGCGGCAAGCTGTCGTTGCAGATGCACCATCACCGCAATGAACACTGGGTGGTGGTCGAAGGCATGGCCAAGGTCACCAACAACGGTACCGGTACCACGCTGGTGGCCAAGAACGAGTCGACGTTCATCGCTGCCGGTCACAAGCACCGTCTGGAGAACCCCGGCGTGATCGACCTGGTGATCATCGAAGTGCAAAGTGGCGAATACCTGGGAGAGGACGACATCGTCCGCTTCGAAGACCAATACGGCAGGACGGTGTGAATGCTGCTTTCCCTGTACCGCTCGCTGCACGACTACCGGGGTTTCATCCTCGGTAGCGTCAAGCGGGAGTTTCAAGCGCGGTACCGCAATTCGCTGTTCGGCGCGCTGTGGACGGTACTCAACCCGCTGTCGATGATCATCGTCTACACCGTGATCTTTTCCCACATCATGCGCGCCCGTCTGCCCGGCGTGGACGACGGCATGGCCTACAGCGTCTACCTGTGCGCCGGGCTGCTGACCTGGGGCCTGTTCTCGGAAATCACCCTGCGCAGCCAGAACATGTTTCTGGAGAACGCCAATCTGCTGAAGAAAATCAGCTTCCCGCGCCTCTGCCTGCCGGTGATCGTGCTGCTCAATGCCGGTATCAACTTCGCGATCATCATCGGCCTGTTCCTCGGTTTTCTGTTGATCACCGGACGCTGGCCGGGGATGGCCCTGTTGGCACTGGCGCCGTTGCTGGCGCTGCAAGTGCTGTTCTGCGCCGGGCTGGGCATGATCCTCGGCGTGCTCAACGTGTTCTTTCGCGATGTCGGGCAATTGTTCGCCATCTGTCTGCAATTCTGGTTCTGGCTGACGCCCATCGTGTACCCGCTGAGCATCCTGCCCGAGTGGGTGCAGCGCCTGCTGCAACTCAACCCGCTGACCAATCTGATCGGCAGTTACCAGAATCTGTTTCTCTACGGTCAATGGCCGGTGTGGAGCTCGCTGCTGCCGATCTTCGTGATCGGCCTGCTGCTGTGCGTGATCGGGCTGCGCCTGTTCCGCCGGCGGGTCGGCGAAATGGTGGATGAACTCTGATGGGGCACATACGCGTCACCGGCCTGGGCAAGGCCTACAAGCAGTACCCCACCCGCTGGAGTCGCCTGGCCGAATGGCTGATTCCGTTTTCGCCGATGCGCCATCGCCAGCACTGGGTGCTGCAGGATGTGAATTTCGAAATCGCCCCCGGTGAAGCGGTGGGCATCGTCGGGGTCAACGGCGCCGGCAAAAGCACCCTGCTCAAGATGATCACCGGCACCACCCAGCCCACCTGCGGCCAGATCCAGCTCGAGGGCCGGGTCGCGGCGCTGCTGGAACTGGGCATGGGTTTTCACCCGGACTTCACCGGGCGGCAGAATGCGGTGATGGCCGGGCAACTGCTGGGCATGCACGTCGAAGAAATTGAAGCGCTGATGCCGGACATCGAACGCTTCGCGGAAATCGGCGAGGCCATCGATCACCCGGTGCGCACCTACTCCAGCGGCATGCAGATGCGCCTTGCCTTCAGCGTCGCCACCGCGCGACGCCCGGACATACTGATCGTCGACGAAGCGCTGTCGGTGGGCGACGCCTACTTTCAACACAAGAGCTTCGACCGTATCCGCAGCTTCCGCAAAGCCGGCACCACGCTGCTGATCGTGTCCCACGACCGCTCGGCGATCCAGTCGATCTGCGACTCGGCGATCCTGCTCGAGGCCGGCCACATGGCCATGCACGACAAACCCGAAGCGGTCATGGATTACTACAACGCCCTGCTCGCCGAACGCGAGGGCCAGACCGTGCGCCAGGAACTGCTCGACGGCGGCCAGGTGCGCACCGTGTCCGGCACCGGCGAGGCCGGGATCCTCAGCGTGCGACTGCTCGATGAGCACGAGCGCTCCATCGACGCCGCCGAAGTCGGTCAGCCGGTAACACTGGAAGTCGACGTCGAGATTCGTCAGGACATCGAACGGCTGGTGCTGGGGTTCATGATCAAGGATCGTCTGGGCCAGGCCATGTACGGCATCAACACCCACCGACAGAACAAGGCGCTGGAAGATCTGCATGCCGGTGAGCGCATCACCTATCGCTTCGCCTTCGTCATGGGCCTGGGCAAGGGCAATTACTCCGTGGCCCTGAGCCTTTCGCGGCTGGATTCGCACCTGGACCGCAACTTCGAATGGCGTGATTACGGCCTGGTGTTCCACGTGATCAACAACCGCCAGGAAGATTTCGTCGGCTGTTCCTGGCTGGGCGCCAGAACCTCGATCACCCGCCATGCGGACAGCCTCGCGGAGCGTGCGCCATGAAACGCCTGCTGGTCGAATGCACCCACGTGTTCAAACACCCGAAAGTCAATTCCGGGATTCAGCGCGTGGTGCGCAATGTCATCAAGCAACTGCCGCCGAGCGCTGAAGGTGTCGAGTGCGTGCCGGTGGTCTTGCTCAAGGGCGAGCTGTACCGCGTAAAGCGCCTGGCGCCACTGAACGCTCCCCTGTTCAATGCCATCGTCACGTTTGGCGAGCGCCTGGAACGGCTGGCCCATCGCTTCTGGCAACTGCATCAGCGCCTCGACAGCCGCTGCCGGAGCAAAACGACACGACGGGCCCTGTACGTCGGCTATCGGCTGGGCTCGTTCGGCCTGTTCGGTATCCCGTTGCGGCTGATCGAACGCGTCAACCGCTATCAGTTGCCCCAACGCTGCGAGCCACTGGAACACCAGCCCGGCGACCAACTGGTGTTGCTGGATTCGTCCTGGCACTCGGACTTCTTTCTGCATGCCGAACGCCTGAAACACCAAGGCGTGGGCATCGTAGCGGTGATCTACGACCTGATTCCCCTGACCCACCCGCAGTTTTACGACACGCGGCTGGTGCAGGTTTTCAGCGAATGGTTCGACTGGATCACCCGTACCGCCGACGGTTATCTGGCGATTTCCGCCACCGTGCGCGATCAGGTGCGCGAGGAAGTGCAGCGCCGTCTCGGTCCGGCAGATGTCGAAAAGCGCTGGTTCGACTATTTCCACCTCGGCTCCGAGCTGGATCTGCAAAGCGTCGATGCAGCCGTCGAACCGCAGCTGGAGCGTGTGTTCACAACGCCAGAGCCGGTGTTCCTGATGGTCAGCACCATCGAACCACGCAAGAACCACGACTATCTTCTGGATGCCTTCGAGCGCGCCTGGGCAGCCGGTTCAAATGCGCGCCTGTGCATCGCCGGACGCATCGGCTGGAAGTGCGATGCCCTGCTCGCCCGAGTACGCAATCACGCCGAACTGAACCGGCGTCTGTTCATGTTCAACGACTTGAGCGACACCAGCCTGGAATACGCGTATGCCCACTCCAGCGCATTGGTGTTCCCGTCGTTCGTCGAGGGCTTCGGCCTGCCGCTGGTGGAAGCCATGCAGCGCGGATTGCCGGCGATGGGCAGCGACATCGCGGTGTTCCGCGAGATCGGCGGCGAATTCATGGCCTACTTCGATTTGCACGATCCGCAACGCCTTGCCGATCTGGTGACGACCTTCGAGCGCAGCGGTCAGTTTCCCGCCGCCCGTAACGTGGCCGAGTGGCATTGGATCGGCTGGCGCGAAGCCAGTCAGCAACTGGCCGAACGCACCGCACGCCATGTGCTGCAAGCGCCCGCGGCGCAAGCGAGGTCCCATGCGCATAGCCCTTAACGCGCGGATTCTCCAGGCACCACGCACCGGGATCGGCCATTACGTTGCTGAACTGGTCAACGCCTTGCACACCGAAACCGATATCGACGTGGCACTGTTTCACGGCTGGGGCTGGAGTGCGCAGTTGCCGGAAGCGGCGATGCCCGGCTACTCGCGCCTGAGCCCAGTGCTGCGCAAGATCCCCGGCGCCTATCAGGTACGCCGCTGGCTGGAACAGAAACGCTTCGATCAGGGCCGCACACCCGACATCGACCTGTATCACGAACCGAGCCTGTGGCCGCTGGCCTTCGACGGCCCGACCGTGATCACCCTGCACGATCTGACGCACCTGCATTTCCCGGACACGCAGCCGCAGGCACGGCTCAGGGAAATCGAGCGGCGACTGGCCGACGGCATCCAACAGGCACAGGTGATTCTGACCGACTCGCAAGCTATCGCCGACGAAGCACAACGCTATTTCGGGCTGCCAGCCGAGCGCTTCGTGGTGGCACCCCTGGGTGTCGCCGAGCGCTTTCATCCACGCGAGCCGCAAGCCATCGACGCCGTGCTCAAGGCGCATGCCGTGGAGGCGGGGGAGTATTTCCTGTGCGTCGGCACGCTGGAGCCGCGCAAGAACCTGAGCCTGGCCCTGCGCGCCCACGCGCTATTGCCCGAAGCCGTGCGCCAGCGCTTCCCGCTGTTGATCGTCGGTATGGCCGGCTGGCAGCGCGAACAATTCAGTGAGCAATTGCGTGAAGCCCTGGCCAGCAGTCATGTCTGCCTGCTCGGCTACTTGCCGGATGAACAGGTTGCGCAATTGCTGGCCGGCGCCCGGGCGCTGGTTTTTCCCTCGTTGTATGAAGGTTTTGGCCTGCCGGTACTGGAAGCGATGGCCAGTGGCACGCCGGTGGTGGTCACTCGCTCTTCGGCAATGCCGGAAGTGGCAGGGGTCGCCGGTAACTACATTGAAGCTGACGATGCAGACGGCTTGCGCGATGCGCTGAGCCGCCTGATCGACGATCAAGCGCATTGGCAGGCATGCCGAGAAGCCGGATTGCAGCAGGCACGGCTGTTTTCCTGGAAGCGTTGCGCGCAGGCCACGGCCGGCGCCTACCACCAGGCCATGGGAGGTTGAATGCGAGTACTTCATTTTTTCAAGACGTATCTGCCTGACTCGGTCGGCGGCATCGAGCAAGTGATCTTCCAGCTCTGCGAGAGCGGCGCCCAGCACGGTATCGACGGCCAGGTGCTGACCCTCAGCGCCCATCCCGAACCGGCCGTGGTTCAACTGGGGCAACACGAGGTGCATCGGGCCAGACTCGACATCCAGTTCGCTTCCACCGGGTTTTCCTGGAGCGTCTTCAAGCAGTTTCGCGAACTGGCCGCCGAAGCCGACGTGATCAACTATCACTTCCCGTGGCCGTTCATGGATCTGGTGCATTTCGCCAGCGGCATGGACAAACCAAGCGTGGTGACCTACCACTCGGACATCATCCGCCAGAAGAACCTGCTCAAGCTTTATCGCCCGCTGATGAACCGCTTCCTCTCCAGCGCCGACCGGATCGTTGCCGCTTCGCCGAATTACCTGCACACCAGTGATGTATTGCAACAGTTCCAGGACAAGACCCGGGTCATTCCCTATGGCCTGAACAAGGCCGGTTATCCACAGCCTGACGCCGAGCGCATGAACCGCTGGCGCCAGCAGCTTGGGGATAAGTTTTTCCTGTTCGTCGGGGTGATGCGCTACTACAAGGGCCTGCACATCCTGCTCGATGCCTTGAAAGACGTGGACTATCCGGTGGTGATCGTCGGTGCCGGCCCGTTGGAGCAGGCGCTGCACGCTCAGGCAGCCGCGCTGGGTCTGCGCAACATTCACTTCCTCGGACGGGTGAGCGATGACGACAAGGTCGCCCTGCTGCAACTGAGCTACGCCATCGTCTTCCCGTCGCACCTGCGCTCGGAAGCGTTCGGTATTTCGCTGCTCGAAGGCGCGATGTACGGCAAGCCGATGATCTCCAGCGAGATCGGCACCGGCACCAGTTACATCAATATCCACAACGAAACCGGACTGGTGGTGCCGCCGAGTCATCCACAGGCGTTTCGCGAAGCGATGCGCACCCTGTGGGAAAACCCGACCCGCGCCGCCGAAATGGGCGTCAAGGCTGAAGCCCGTTACCGGCAGTTATTCACAGCCGACGAAATGGGCCGCAAGTGGAACGAGCTGTATCAGGAACTGCTGGAGGAAAAGGCGCTGTCCTACGCCTGATCCTTTACAGATCCAGCACCAGCGGCTGGGTACTTTGCGCCGGCACCGCACAGCAGATCAGCACCTGCCCTTCCTCCGGCACGTCGGCCGGGGGCTGTGGATAATTCACTGCGCCGCTGATCAGCCGCGTCTTGCAGGTGCCGCACGATCCACCGCGGCAACTGAATTCCGGACGCAGTCCACGGCTTTCCGCCAGTTCCAGCAGACTGCCGCCGTCGGGCTGCCAGCGCGCTTCCTTGGCCGAACGCTCGAAGACCACCGGCACCGAAGTGGTCGCGGCAGGCAGTTGCTCGATCACGATCGCATCCGGATCGGGTTGGCGCTTGAGGGTCGAGGGGCCGAAGGTTTCGGCGTGGATCTGGTCGTCGCGCACATCCAGTTCACGCAAAGTGTCGTAGATCCCCTGGGTAAAACCGCCGGGGCCACAGAGCACAAAGTCGACCTGATCAAAGTCCTCGTCGGTCAGCAGATTGCGCAATAGATCGCCATCGATACGGCCACGAATATCGAAATCCTCGCCTTGCACCAGATCGTCCTCTGGCTGGCTGAGCACTCGCAACACCTTCACGGCGTCACCGGCGTCCTCCAGCAACCGATCCACCTCTGCGCGAAACGGCTGGTCAGCGAGGCTGCGGGAACTCTGAACAAACAGGGTCGGACGAATCCGCCGGGTACGCAGGCCTTGATAGACCACCTCACGCAGCATCGACAGCAACGGCGTGATGCCGACTCCGGCCGCCAACAACACCAGTGGACGGCGTTCCAGCGCCGCGACCGTGAAATGCCCTTGAGGCAAGCGCGCCTCCAGCACATCGCCTACGCGAATCTGCTCATGCAGGTGCGTCGACACACGTCCTTCGCGTTTGACGCTGATTCGGAAAAAATCGTCCGACGGCGCGCCGGACAGGCTGTAGGTACGGATGTGCATCTCGCCATCGAGGTTGAACCGTAGCGGCAGATGCTGCCCGGCGAGAAACACCGGCAGCCCCGCACCGTCGTCCGGCTCCAGATAAATCGACCGTATATGACGGCTTTCCATTTCAATCCTGGCCACCCGCAATGGTCGCCAGCTGTCCCCCAATGCCTTGGCCTGCAACCGTGCATCGGCCTGGGCCCAGTTACCGGTCAGCAGGCTGGTGGGTGACATACCGTCGAAGCGCCAGCGAAGAGCCAGCGCTGCCGGACGCCGAACCAGTTTCTCAACTTCGAATGTCCACAACCTTTCGGCGCCTTGGAAAGCCTCGATCTGCGGCCCTTCGAGAATCACCTCGGTGCGGCCGCTGAGCTGCAACACATCGCCTGTGGAAAAGTCGATAAACAGCAACCCGGCCAAGGGATTGAGGAGCAGATTGCCGAGGGTATTGAAGTGCAGATTGCCGGCAAAATCCGGGATCGTCAGTCGATTGCCCTCAATCCGCACAAAACCGGGCTGACCGCCACGGTGGGAAACATCGACTGAACGCTCACCGTCGACATCAACGTAACTGGCGACAAAGAAAGTGTCGGCACTTTCGATCAACGCAATGGCGGCGTCATCGAGGCTGTCACGGTGTTCGGCCTTGCGGGTCTGCGGATCCGTCAGTGGCACCCGCTGAAACTGGCGCAACTGAATGTACTGCGGGCAGTTGCCAAACGACTGATCCACCGTCAGCGTAAAACCGTCCGCCCCGAGGCTGCCGATATGGCCATTGAGCCGATTGCGCCGGCGAGTATGCAGCTCGATGCCAAGCAGGCCGATCGCGGCACCGGCCTGCAACTGCGCCGGATCATCGGCAGGCGGCAGGCTGGCGAACTGCATTTGCGTCGGCTCGGGAGAGTGGGCGAATCCCGGTTCGCCCTCCAGCACACTGGCCCATGGACGCCCCTCGGCATCGACGGCGCCGTACAGCATGAAGGGCAATTGCTGATAGAACTGACGGTGCTGATCCGGCATCCAGGTGCGAATCACCTTACGACCGAATTCCTCCATGCGTTCGGCAACGCCGACATGGGCCTGCAATTGTTGCTCGCCAGCGTGCCACGGTGAACGTTCCATCTCGGACTCTCCCCTGCACCGTCGGCGCAGTGTGGGTGATCAATGTCAGGCAGTGGTTTGCAGGCCGGCGACGGTGCGCGGCATGCCGACAAAACCGGGCAGCGCTTCGATCCGCGCCAGCCAGGCGCGCACATTGGCGTAGTCGTCCAGCGACACATTGCCTTCCGGTGCATGGGCGATGTAGCTGTAGGCCGAGATGTCGGCGATGGTCGGCTCGTTGCCCACCAGGTACGGGGTTTTGCCCAGTTCCACATCCATCACCTTGAGCAAGTTGTGCGCACGGGTGATGACTTCCTCGGCGTTGAACTTCGCCCCGAACACCGTGATAAGCCGCGCCGCAGCCGGGCCAAAGGCAATCGGCCCGGCTGCCGCCGACAGCCAGCGCTGGACACGCGCTGCGCCGACCGGGTCGCTCGGCAGCCAACGACCGTTGCCGTACTTCTGCGCCAGATACACCAGAATCGCATTGGAATCGGCCAGCACCACGCCATTGTCATCAATGGCCGGCACTTGCCCGAAGCTGTTGATCGCCAGGTATTGCGGTTGTTTGTGCTCGCCCTTGGCCAGATCAACGAAGATCAGCTCGGTCGGCAGTTGCAACAGGGACAGCATCAGCTCGACCCGATGGGCGTGGCCGGAACGCGGGAAGTTGTAGAGTTTGATCGCTTGCATGGTCGACTCCGCTGGACGTTTGCGTCGCCCGAAATGGGCGACAACCGTGGCAGCCATCTTCCACCTATCGCGAAAACAACAGAATAACCAGCAAACGCAATCCATTATTTCTCTGGATGAAATAACGCCGCGTTTTTCAGGGCTGGATGCTCGCGCAAGGCGCTCACGGTGTAATCGACAAAACTGCGCACCCGGGTCGGCGCCTTGCGCCCGCCCTGATACACCACATGGATGGGCAGCGGCGGCAACTCGTACTCGGCGAGGACGATTTCCAGCTCACCCGAGGCGATCTTGCCGGCCACCTGATAAGACAGCACCCGAGTCAACCCAAGCCCCAAACAAGCGGCGGTGATAGCCGCCTGATTGGCGGTGACCACCAGTCGCGGCTCAGGCCTGACGCTCAAGGGTTCACCGCCCTCCAGAAACGGCCAGTTGCGCAGTTGACCGATGGCCGAGGTCGCCACCACTGGCACGCCGGCCAACGCCTGGGGATGGGTTGGCCGCCCATGCGCGACGAAATAATCCGGCGAACCGCAGATCACCCGACGCACCTCGCCGACCCGGATCGCATGCTGGTTGCTGTCCGGCAAATCACCGATGCGGATCGCCACATCCACGCCTTCCTCGACCATGCTCACCACACGATCCAGCAACAGGGCGTTGATGGAAACGTCCGGGTATTGCGTCAGATAACCCGCCATCACCGGTGTGACAAACAGCTCGCCGAACAACACCGGCGCCGTCACCGTCAATTGCCCACGGGGCTGGGTATGGCTGCCGGCAGCGGAGTCTTCGGCTTCCTGCACCTCGGCAAGAATCCTCCGACAGTCTTCCAGGTAACGCTGACCCGCCTCACTCAGGTGCACGCTGCGGGTGGTGCGAATCAGCAATTGCGTACCGATCCGCTGCTCCAGCGCCGCCACCGCCCGGGTGACGCTGGCCGCGGAAAGACCCAAGCGCCGCGCGGCAGCGGAAAAGCCCTGTTCCTGAGCAACGGCCGCGAAGACCTGCATTTCCTGGAAGCGATCCATGGTGTCCCCGAAGTGGATGAAAAGCCGCCTCGCATTATAGGCAGTACCCGATCCTCAACGGGCATCACCTGCTGGAGCAGCCCAACGTGGCCATGCGATCAGATCAAGGCTGAGACACCGGCTGATCGCGGGTCACTCGCGCAGCCTGCCCGGCCGCCGGCTTGACCCACGTCAGATACGCCAGCACCAGCAACCCGATCCAGACCACGCCGACAATCAATGCCGCCTGAGTGTCCGGGAAGTAACCCAGCACGCCGAACACGAACAACATGAAGGCAATCGCCGCCATGGGTGCGTACGGCCAGAACGGTACCGGGAATTTCAATTGCGCCACCTGCTCGGCCGTCATCGAACGACGCATAGCCACTTGGGTGAACAGAATCATCAGCCACACCCACACCGTGGCGAAGGTTGCGATGGAAGCGATCAGCAGGAATACGTTTTCCGGGATCAGGTAGTTCAGCAACACGCCCAGCAACAGCGCGCAGCTCATTACAATCACCGTCAGCCACGGCACGCCATTGCGCGATAGCTGAGCAAAACCTTTGGGTGCATGCCCTTGCTGAGCCAGACCGTACATCATGCGGCCCGCACCGAAGATGTCGCTGTTGATGGCCGACACCGCCGCCGAGATCACCACGATGTTCAGAATGGTGGCCGCCGAGCTGATGCCCAGATGGTCGAAAATCTGCACAAACGGGCTGCCCTGGCTGCCAATCTGCTGCCACGGAAAAATCGACATCAGCACCAGCATTGTCAGCACGTAGAACAGCAGGATGCGCATCGGCACGGCGTTGATCGCCTTGGGCAATACACGGTGCGGATCCTTGGCTTCACCGGCGGTCACGCCGATGATCTCGATGCCGCCGAAGGCAAACATCACCACGGCAAACGAGGCGATCAGGCCGCCCACGCCGTTGGGCATGAAGCCGCCCTGGGTCCACAGGTTGCTGATATCGGTGGCCTGACCGGGGGCGGTGCTGATGCCGAACAGCATGATGCCGAAGCCGCCGAGGATCATCGCAACGATGGCCGCCACCTTGAGCAACGACAGCCAGAACTCCATTTCACCGAAGACTTTGACGTTGCACAGGTTCAGGCCGCCGACCACCGAAACGATGCCCAGCACCCAGATCCAGCGCGAGACTTCCGGAAACCAGAAGCCCATGTAAATGCCGAACGCGGTCACATCGGCCATGCCGACGATGACCATTTCGAACGCGTAGGTCCAACCGAGAATGAAGCCCGCCATGGGGCCGAGGTAGGTGCTCGCGTAATGCCCGAACGAGCCGGCGACCGGGTTGTGCACCGCCATCTCGCCCAGGGCGCGCATGACCATGAACACCGCCGCGCCACCGATCAGGTAAGCGAGCAGAACCGCTGGACCGGCCATCTGGATGGCCGAGGCAGAACCGTAGAACAACCCGGTACCGATTGCCGATCCCAGGGCCATGAAGCGAATGTGTCGGGCCGAGAGCCCGCGTTTCAAACCTTTTGCTGGCTGCTGCATTTTTCGTCCTTATTTATTGTTATTCGACGCAAAAATCGATTCGCGGGCAGGCCCGTTCCCACAGTGGTAGACATTCCAACTGTGGGAGCGGGCTTGCCCGCGAAGAGGCCCTTACAGGCTAGGCAAAAGCTTGTCTGGAACCAGTTCGTTCAGACACCGCGAAGCCAGCAGTTCGGTCGCCGCATTGATGTCCGGCGCGAAGAAACGGTCCTTCTCGTAGAACGGCACTTCGCGACGCAGAATTCCCCGGGCTTTTTCCAGTTTGCTCGAGGTCTTCAGGCCGTTGCGCAGATCCAGACCCTGCACCGCCGCCAGCCATTCCACCGCGAGAATCCCGCGCGTGTTCTCGGCCATTTCCCACAGACGCTTGCCAGCGGCCGGGGCCATCGACACGTGGTCTTCCTGGTTGGCAGAAGTCGGCAGGCTGTCCACCGAATGCGGATGGGCCAGTGCCTTGTTCTCGCTGGCCAGGGCCGCAGCGGTCACCTGAGCGATCATGAAACCGGAGTTCACCCCGCCATTGGCCACCAGGAACGGCGGCAGTTGCGACATGTGCTTGTCCATCATCAGCGAGATACGGCGCTCGCTGAGGGAGCCGATTTCGGCGATGGCCAGCGCCATGTTGTCAGCGGCCATGGCCACCGGCTCGGCGTGGAAGTTGCCGCCGGAAATCACGTCACCTTCGGCCGCGAATACCAACGGGTTGTCGGACACGGCGTTGGCCTCGATGACCAGCACCTCGGCGGCCTGACGGAACTGGGTCAGGCACGCGCCCATGACTTGTGGCTGGCAACGCAGCGAGTACGGGTCCTGGACCTTTTCGCAGTTCTGGTGCGAGTCGGAGACTTCGCTGCGCTCGCCCAGCAGATCGCGATAAGCGGCGGCGGTGTCGATCTGGCCTTTCTGGCCACGGGCGGCGTGGATACGGGCATCGAACGGCGAGCGCGAGCCCAATACCGCTTCAACTGTAAGACCGCCCAGTGCCAGCGCGCCGGCGAACAGGTCTTCACCTTCAAACAGACCGCGCAAAGCGAATGCGGTAGACACCTGCGTACCGTTGAGCAGCGCCAGACCTTCTTTCGCGGCAAGCGTCAGCGGGGTCAGACCGGCGACTTTCAGCGCTTCGGTGGCTTCCATCCACTCGCCCTTGTAACGCGCCTTGCCCTCACCCAGCAGCACCAGCGACATGTGCGCCAATGGCGCGAGGTCGCCGGATGCACCGACCGAACCTTTCAACGGAATGTGCGGGTAAACCTCGGCGTTGATCAGCGCAATCAGCGCATCGATCACCACACGCCGGATGCCGGAGAAACCACGGCTGAGGCTGTTGACCTTGAGCACCATGATCAGGCGCACCAGCTCATCGCTGATCGGCTGGCCGACGCCGGCGGCATGGGACAACACCAGCGAACGCTGCAGGTTTTCCAGGTCTTCGCTGGCGATGCGGGTCGAGGCCAGCAGGCCGAAACCGGTGTTTATGCCGTAGGCGGTGCGGTTCTCGGCGAGGATCTGCTCGACGCAGGCGACGCTGGCTTCGATCTGGGCGCTGGCGCTGTTGTCGAGGGTCAGCTTGACCGGGTGCTGATAGACGTCACGCAGTTGGGACAGGCTCAGTTGGCCGGGGATCAGGTTCAGCGCAGTCATGTTCAGGCTCCTTTAACCGAAGTAATCATCGGCAGGTTCAGCCCCTGCTCCTTGGCGCAGTCGATGGCGATCTGGTAACCGGCGTCGGCGTGACGCATCACACCGGTACCCGGGTCGTTGTGCAGCACGCGAGCGATACGCTCGGCCGCTTCATCCGTACCGTCGCAGACGATCACCATGCCCGAGTGTTGCGAGAAGCCCATGCCGACGCCGCCACCGTGGTGCAGCGACACCCAAGTCGCGCCGCTGGCGGTGTTCAACAGAGCATTCAGCAGTGGCCAGTCGGAGACCGCATCCGAGCCGTCCTGCATCGATTCGGTTTCGCGGTTCGGGCTGGACACCGAGCCGGAGTCGAGGTGGTCGCGACCGATCACGATCGGTGCCGACAGCTCGCCGCGACGGACCATTTCGTTGAACGCCAGACCCAGCTTGGCGCGCTGGCCCAGGCCGACCCAGCAGATCCGCGCCGGCAGACCCTGGAAGCTGATGCGCTCGCGAGCCATGTCCAGCCAGTTGTGCAGGTGGGCGTCGTCCGGGATCAGTTCTTTGACTTTGGCGTCGGTCTTGTAGATGTCCTGCGGATCACCCGACAGCGCCGCCCAGCGGAACGGGCCGATGCCACGGCAGAACAGCGGACGGATATAGGCCGGCACGAAACCCGGGAAATCGAAGGCGTTTTCCACGCCCTCTTCCTGAGCCATCTGACGGATGTTGTTGCCGTAGTCGAAGGTCGGAATGCCTTGCTTCTGGAAGTCCAGCATGGCTTTGACGTGCACCGCCATCGACTGCTTGGCAGCCTTGATCACCGCGGCCGGTTCGGTCTTGGCGCGGGCGCGGTATTCGTCCCAGGTCCAGCCGGCCGGCAGGTAGCCATTGAGCGGGTCGTGGGCGCTGGTCTGGTCGGTGACCATGTCCGGGCGCACGCCGCGACGGACCAGTTCCGGGAGGATTTCGGCGGCGTTGCCCAGCAGCGCGATGGAGATCGCCTTGCCTTCTTTTGTGTACTTTTCAATGCGCGCCAGGGCGTCGTCGAGGTCTTTGGCCTGTTCGTCGACGTAACGGCTTTTCAGGCGGAAATCGATGCTGACCTGCTGGCATTCGATGTTCAGCGAGCAGGCACCGGCCAATGTGGCAGCCAGCGGCTGGGCGCCGCCCATGCCGCCGAGGCCCGCGGTCAGGACCCAGCGGCCCTTCAGGTTCGAATCGTAATGCTGGCGACCGGCCTCGACGAAGGTTTCGTAAGTGCCCTGAACGATGCCCTGGCTGCCGATGTAGATCCAGCTGCCGGCGGTCATCTGGCCGTACATCGCCAAACCTTTCGCGTCGAGTTCGTTGAAGTGTTCCCAGGTCGCCCAGTGCGGTACCAGGTTGGAGTTGGCGATCAGCACGCGCGGCGCATTGCTGTGGGTCTTGAACACGCCGACCGGTTTGCCGGACTGCACCAGCAGGGTTTCGTCGTCGTTCAGATTGGTCAGGCTCTCGACGATCTTGTCGTAGCACTCCCAGTTGCGCGCGGCGCGGCCGATGCCACCGTAAACCACCAGCTCTTTCGGGTTCTCGGCCACTTCCGGGTCGAGGTTGTTCATCAGCATGCGCAGCGGCGCTTCGGTCAGCCAGCTCTTGGCGGTCAGCTTGTTGCCGCGCGATGCACGGATCTCAACATTGCGGAATTTTGTAGGCTTATTGTCAGTCACGAAAAAGACTCCTCAGCGATCAATTCAAACCAACCCTGGCGATGGGCAAGCGGCTTGTGCGCTTCAATGCGCGACAAGCGAATCAGTGGACGAGATGCTCGGTTTTTTTCAACTCGTATGCATACGTCTTTACTTGTACATACAAGCATATGCAATTGAACGGCCAACTTGTCGAGAAGCCATCCAGCAAAACCTGCGGATACCGCTTGGGGGCCGGATTCACGGGGCATCGAGTGATTGAATTTTTTTCGAAGGGGCGCTTTTTGAAATCAGAGAGACTGTTACAGGAGCGTGGCATTGCACCGCGCTGGGGTGTTCGGTAACAAAAGGTGGGAAACATGCCAAAGCCTGGAGACCCCGATGAGTCTCCGGGCTGTGGTCGTCTGGTGCGGCGTGTGGATAACTTATTCCACCGTCACCGACTTCGCCAGGTTACGCGGCTGGTCCACGTCTGTGCCTTTGAGCACCGCGACGTAGTACGACAGCAGTTGCAGCGGGATGGTGTAGAGGATCGGCGACAGAATGTCGTGGATGTGCGGCATCTGCACCACGTGGGTGCCTTCGCCGTTGGTCATCCCCGCCTTCTCGTCAGCGAACACGATCAGTTCGCCGCCACGGGCACGAACTTCCTGCAGGTTGGACTTGAGCTTCTCGAGCAGTTCGTTGTTCGGCGCCACGGTGACCACCGGCATGTCGTTATCCACAAGCGCCAGCGGGCCATGCTTCAGTTCGCCGGCAGGGTAAGCTTCGGCGTGGATGTACGAAATTTCCTTGAGTTTCAGAGCCCCTTCCATCGCGACTGGATACTGCGCACCACGACCGAGGAACAGGGTGTGGTTTTTGTCAGCGAACAGTTCGGCGATTTTTTCCACCGTACTGTCCATGGCCAGCGCTTCGCCCAGGCGAGTCGGCAGGCGACGCAGTTCTTCAACCAGTCGGGCTTCAACGCCTTTTTCCAGAGTGCCGCGCACCTGGCCCAGGGACAGAGTCAGCAGCAGCAGGCCGACCAGTTGCGTGGTGAACGCTTTGGTCGAGGCCACACCGATTTCGCGACCGGCCTGGGTCAGCAGGGTCAGGTCGGATTCGCGCACCAGCGAACTGATGCCGACGTTGCAGATCGCCAGGCTGCCCAGGAAACCCAGTTCCTTGGCGTTGCGCAGGGCGGCCAGGGTGTCGGCGGTTTCGCCGGACTGGGAAATGGTGACGAACAGAGTGTCCGGCTGCACCACCACCTTGCGGTAGCGGAACTCACTGGCGACTTCGACCTGGCACGGAATCCCCGCCAGCTCTTCGAGCCAGTAACGGGCAACCATGCCGGCGTGGTAACTGGTGCCGCACGCCACAATTTGCACATTGCGCACTTTGGCGAACAGTTCGGCGGCCTGCGGGCCGAACGCCTGCACCAGTACCTGATCCGAGCTCAATCGACCTTCCAGCGTGCGTTGCACCACGGATGGCTGCTCGTGGATTTCCTTGAGCATGTAGTGACGGAACTCGCCTTTGTCGGCGGCTTCGGCGCCATCGGTGTACTGGACGGTCTGGCGCTCGACGGCTTTGCCGGTCACGTCCCAGATCTGCACCTTGTCGCGCTGGATTTCGGCGATATCGCCCTCTTCCAGGTACATGAAACGGTCGGTGACCTGACGCAGGGCCAGTTGATCGGAAGCGAGGAAGTTTTCGCCCAGGCCCAAACCGATCACCAGCGGGCTGCCGCTGCGAGCCGCGACCAGACGATCCGGTTGCAGCGCGTGAATGACCGCCAGACCGTAGGCGCCATGCAGTTCCTTGACGGTTGCCTTCAGGGCATCGGTCAGGTCCGGCAGCGCCTTGAGCTTTTCGGTCAACAGGTGGGCGATGACTTCGGTGTCGGTGTCGGAGGAGAACACGTAACCCTGCGCCTTGAGTTGCTCGCGCAGCGCTTCATGGTTTTCGATGATGCCGTTGTGCACCACCGCGACCTTATCCGAGAAATGCGGGTGAGCATTGCGTTCGCTTGGCGCGCCATGAGTAGCCCAGCGGGTGTGGGCGATGCCGAGACGACCCACCAGCGGATGTTCAGCCAGGGCAGCATCCAGTTCGCTGACCTTGCCCACACGACGGGTGCGTTCCAGCATGCCGTCATTGGTGTACACCGCCACACCGGCACTGTCATAACCGCGGTATTCGAGGCGCTTGAGGCCTTCGACCAGGATGGCGGTGATATTACGTTCAGCTACCGCGCCGACAATTCCACACATGCTTATTTCTCCTGACTGACCGTCGCGCAAATCAAATTGATACCGCGAGACTGAATCTGATCCCGTGCCTCCGGCGGCAGGCGATCATCGGTGATTAGGGTATGGACACTGCTCCACGGCAGCTCCAGATTTGGAATCTTGCGGCCGATCTTGTCGGCCTCGACCATCACGACCACTTCCCGCGCCACTTCCGCCATCACCCGGCTCAGGCCGAGCAACTCATTGAAGGTCGTGGTGCCACGCACCAGATCGATGCCGTCGGCACCGATGAACAATTGATCGAAGTCGTAAGAGCGTAGTACCTGCTCGGCGACCTGGCCCTGAAAGGATTCCGAATGGGGATCCCAGGTGCCGCCGGTCATCAGCAGGACCGGTTCATGCTCGAGTTCGCTCAGGGCATTGGCGACATGCAGGGAATTGGTCATCACCACCAGACCCGGCTGCTGGCCGAGCTCCGGAATCATGGCAGCGGTGGTGCTGCCACTGTCGATGATGATGCGGGCGTGTTCGCGAATGCGTGTGACCGCAGCACGGGCAATCGCCTGCTTGTATTTGGAAACGTTCTGACTGACGTCTGCCACCAGTTCCTGAGGCATGGTGATCGCCCCGCCATACCGACGCAGCAACAGACCGTGGCTTTCCAGTGCAGCCAGATCCTTGCGAATCGTAACTTCCGAGGTTTCGAAACGCTTGGCGAGCTCGTCGACACTGACTTCGCCCTGCTCATTGAGCAAGGCCAGAATATTGTGGCGACGTTGGGGTGTATTGCGTTTCGACATGGCGAGCTAAGTTTCGATTCGAAAGATAATGAAAGCAATCAAAACCTATCGAAGCAGAACCGTCAAGCCGATGACGAAAAAAAATCGCTGCCCGAGGGCAGCGATCCTTTGCCTTGAAGCACTGTGGATAACTCAGCTCTTCTTGATCTTCTCCGGCCGCTTCCAGCCATCGATGTTCTTCTGTCTTGCACGACCGACCGCCAACTGAGCGTTATCCACATTCTGGGTGATGGTCGAACCGGCCGCCGTGGTCGCACCGGCAGAGATATCCACAGGCGCCACCAGCGAATTGTTGGAACCGATGAACACATCTTCGCCCAACACGGTTTTCCACTTGTTGGCGCCATCGTAATTACAGGTGATGGTGCCAGCGCCGATGTTGGTACGGGCACCGATCTCGGCATCGCCCAGATAAGTCAGGTGCCCGGCTTTCGCGCCTTCGCCCATACGGGCGTTTTTCAGCTCGACGAAGTTACCCACATGGGCACGGGCCTCGAGCACAGTGCCCGGACGCAGACGGGCAAACGGGCCGGCGTCGCTGTTTTCACCCAGCACCGCACCTTCGATATGGCTGTTGGCCTTGATGACAACGCCTTTGCGCAAGGTGCTGTCCTTGATCACACAGTTCGGGCCGATCACCACGTCGTCTTCGATGACGACTTTGCCTTCGAGAATGACGTTGATGTCGATCAACACATCGCGACCGACGGTCACTTCACCACGCACATCAAAGCGGGCCGGGTCACGCAGGGTTACCCCCTGAGCCATCAGCCGACGGCCAGCGCGCAACTGATAGTGGCGCTCCAGTTCGGACAGTTGCCTGCGATCATTGGCGCCCTGCACCTCCATCGGATCGTGAGGCTGCTCGGTCGCGACCACCAGGCCGTCGCCCACCGCCATTTCAATCACGTCGGTCAGGTAATACTCGCCCTGGGCGTTGTTGTTCGACAGGCGTCCCATCCAGTCCGCCAGATGGCTGGCAGGTACCGCGAGAATCCCGGTATTGCCTTCTGTGATCGCGCGTTGGGCTTCAGTGGCATCCTTGTGCTCGACGATTGCCGCAACCTTACCGTTCGCATCGCGCACGATGCGGCCGTAACCGGTCGGGTCATCCAGTTCGACGGTCAGCAATCCCATCTGGCCAGGAACGACATGCTCAAGCAGACGCTGCAGGGTTTCGACTTCGATCAGCGGCACGTCACCATAGAGAATCAGAACGGTGTCGGACTTGATGAACGGTACGGCCTGGGCAGTTGCGTGGCCGGTGCCCAATTGCTTGTCCTGCAGCACGAAATTGAGGTCATCGGCAGCCAGACGTTCGCGCACCACATCGGCGCCATGACCGATGACCACGTGAATGCGCTGCGGATCGAGTTGACGGGCGCTGTGGATAACATGGCCGAGCATGGAATCGCCGGCAATCGGGTGCAGCACTTTCGGCAGTGCCGAACGCATGCGGGTGCCTTGACCGGCCGCGAGGATTACGATTTCAAGAGACATGACTGCTACCAATCCTGGGTGGTCAGCAACTGCGACCGGGTTTGTAGAATTCGGAAAAGAA
Source organism: Pseudomonas sp. 58(2021) (assembly GCF_017491585.1). Taxonomy (NCBI): domain Bacteria; kingdom Pseudomonadati; phylum Pseudomonadota; class Gammaproteobacteria; order Pseudomonadales; family Pseudomonadaceae; genus Pseudomonas; species Pseudomonas sp. 58(2021). The sequence goes on along the minus strand of NZ_JAFGYZ010000007.1, from coordinate 43,620 downwards.
AAAAGGGTAGCCGAGGCTACCCTTTTTTATCAATCGCACAACAAGCGGACTGACGGATCAACCGCCAAACTTCTTGCGGATCTGCTGGACGGTGCGCAGCTGGGCTGCGGCCTCGGCCAGACGTGCGGACGCAGCTCCGTAGTCGAAATCTGCGCTCTTCTCATGCAGAGCGGCCTCGGCAGCCTTGAGAGCTGCTTGAGCCTGAGCTTCATCCAGGTCGGCGGCACGTTGCACAGTGTCGGCAAGAACCTTGACCATGTTCGGCTGAACCTCGAGGAAACCACCGGAGATGTAGAACACCTCGGCTTCCCCGCCTTGCTTGATCAGGCGGATCGGACCCGGCTTGAGATTCGTGATCAGCGGCGCGTGGCCCAGAGCGATACCAAGATCACCCAGAGCACCGTGCGCAATCACCATCTCGACCAGGCCGGAGAAGATTTCCCCTTCCGCGCTGACGATATCGCAATGGACTGTCATAGCCATCTGATTGCCTCAACCTAAATTAGCGCCCGTTGCCGGGCGCCGGGATTACAGTTTCTTGGCTTTCTCGATCGCTTCTTCGATGCCGCCGACCATGTAGAACGCTTGTTCTGGCAGGTGGTCGTAGTCACCGTTGAGGATGCCTTTGAAGCCAGCAATGGTGTCTTTCAGGGAAACGTATTTACCCGAAGCACCGGTGAAGACTTCAGCCACGAAGAACGGCTGCGACAAGAAGCGCTGGATCTTACGAGCACGGTTTACCAACTGCTTGTCGGCTTCCGACAGCTCGTCCATACCCAGGATCGCGATGATGTCCTTCAGTTCTTTGTAACGCTGCAGCACGTACTGAACGCCACGAGCGGTCTCGTAGTGATCATTGCCGATCACGTTCGGGTCCAGCTGACGCGAAGTCGAGTCCAGTGGGTCTACCGCCGGGTAGATACCCAGGGAAGCGATGTCACGGGACAGAACGACAGTAGCGTCCAGGTGAGCAAACGTGGTCGCTGGCGACGGGTCAGTCAAGTCGTCCGCTGGTACGTATACGGCCTGGATCGAAGTAATCGAACCTTGCTTGGTCGAAGTGATGCGCTCTTGCAGCACGCCCATCTCTTCAGCCAGGGTCGGCTGGTAACCTACTGCCGAAGGCATACGGCCCAGCAGTGCGGATACTTCGGTACCGGCCAGGGTGTAACGATAGATGTTGTCGACGAACAGCAGAACGTCGTTACCTTCGTCACGGAACTTCTCGGCCATGGTCAGGCCGGTCAGCGCTACGCGCAGACGGTTTCCCGGTGGCTCGTTCATCTGACCGTAGACCAGGGCTACCTTGTCGAGAACGTTGGAGTCCTTCATCTCGTGGTAGAAGTCGTTACCCTCACGAGTACGCTCACCCACACCGGCGAACACGGAATAACCGCTGTGCTCGATGGCGATGTTACGGATCAGTTCCATCATGTTTACGGTCTTGCCTACACCGGCACCACCGAACAGACCGACTTTACCGCCCTTGGCGAACGGGCAAACCAGGTCGATAACCTTGATGCCTGTTTCCAGCAGCTCGTTGCCGCCCGCTTGTTCTGCGAAGGAAGGAGCGGCGCGGTGGATACCCCAGCGCTCTTCTTCGCCGATCGGGCCAGCTTCGTCGATCGGGTTGCCCAGTACGTCCATGATCCGGCCCAGAGTCGCTTTACCGACCGGTACGGAGATGGCTGCGCCAGTGTTGTTGACGTCCAGACCGCGCTTCAAGCCTTCGGTGGAGCCCATCGCAATGGTACGAACCACGCCGTCGCCCAGCTGCTGCTGAACTTCCAGAGTGGTTTCGGCGCCTTGAACCTTCAAGGCGTCGTAGATGCTCGGTACGCTGTCGCGTGGAAATTCCACGTCGATAACGGCGCCGATGATTTGAACGATACGTCCGCTACTCATAGCTGGATCCTCTGAATATTTGAACCGTTAAACCGCGGCAGCGCCGCCGACGATTTCCGAGATCTCTTGGGTGATCGCAGCCTGACGCGCCTTGTTGTAGATCAGCTGCAAATCGCTGATCAAATCACCGGCGTTGTCGGTAGCGTTCTTCATCGCGATCATCCGCGCAGCTTGTTCGGCCGCGTTGTTCTCGACCACCGCCTGGTACACCTGCGACTCCACGTAACGCACCATCAAGCCGTCAAGCAGCTCTTTGGCGTCTGGTTCGTAGAGGTAGTCCCAGTGGTGCTTGAGATCCTGATCCGGGGTCGCTACCAGTGGAATCAACTGCTCCACGGTAGGCTGTTGCGTCATGGTGTTGATGAACTTGTTGGATACCACGGACAGGCGGTCAATACGGCCGTCCAGATAGGCATCCAGCATCACCTTGACGCTGCCGATCAGATCATTGATCGACGGCTCTTCACCCAGGTGGCTGATAGCTGCAACGACGTTACCGCCGAAGTTGCGGAAAAAGGCCGCACCCTTGCTACCAACGACACACAGATCAATCTCGACGCCGTTTTCGCGGTTTACCGCCATGTCCTTGACCAGGGCCTTGAACAGGTTGGTGTTCAAGCCGCCGCACAGACCACGGTCACTGCTCACCACGACATAGCCGACACGCTTGATGGCGCGGTCGATCATGAACGGATGGCGGTATTCCGGGTTGGCGTTGGCCAGATGCCCAATTACCTGGCGGATACGCTCCGCATAAGGACGGCTAGCAGCCATGCGCATTTGTGCCTTGCGCATTTTGCTGACCGCCACTTTTTCCATGGCGCTGGTAATTTTTTGCGTGCTTTTGATGCTCGCAATCTTACTGCGAATCTCTTTTGCGCCTGCCATGTAACACCTATCAGGTTAGCAAGCGGGAGCCTTGCGGCTCCCGCTGCGGCTTACCAGGTTTGGGTGGCCTTGAACTTCTCGATACCAGCCTTCAGGCCAGCGTCGATTTCGTCATTGAAGTCACCTTTAACGTTGATCTTCGCCATCAAATCGGCGTGATCGCGGTTGAAGAAAGCAATCAGCGCTTGTTCGAAGCTGCCGATCTTGGCGATTTCAATGTCAGTCAGGAACCCACGCTCAGCGGCATACAGCGACAGCGCCATGTCAGCGATCGACATTGGTGCGTATTGCTTCTGCTTCATCAGCTCGGTAACGCGCTGACCATGCTCAAGTTGCTTGCGGGTCGCTTCGTCCAGGTCAGAAGCGAACTGGGCGAATGCCGCCAGTTCACGGTACTGAGCCAGAGCGGTACGGATACCACCGGACAGCTTCTTGATGATCTTGGTCTGAGCGGCACCACCCACACGGGATACCGAAACACCGGCGTTCACTGCAGGGCGGATGCCCGAGTTGAACATGGCCGATTCCAGGAAGATCTGACCGTCGGTGATGGAAATCACGTTGGTCGGAACGAACGCGGAAACGTCGCCAGCCTGGGTTTCGATGATCGGCAGTGCGGTCAGGGAACCGGTTTTTCCGGTCACTGCGCCGTTGGTGAACTTCTCAACGTATTCTTCCGAAACGCGGGATGCGCGCTCCAGCAGACGGGAGTGGAGATAGAACACGTCGCCTGGGTAAGCTTCACGGCCTGGTGGACGGCGCAGCAGCAGGGAAATCTGGCGGTAAGCCACTGCTTGCTTGGACAGATCGTCATAAACGATCAGCGCGTCTTCACCGCGGTCGCGGAAGAATTCACCCATGGTGCAACCGGAGTACGGTGCCAGGAATTGCAGTGCTGCAGATTCCGAAGCGCTCGCTGCAACGATGATGGTGTTAGCCAGTGCACCGTTTTCTTCCAGCTTGCGAACCACGTTGGCGATGGTCGATTGTTTCTGACCGATTGCCACGTAGACGCAGAAAATGCCGCTGTCTTTCTGGTTGATGATCGCGTCGATCGCCAGAGCGGTTTTACCGATCTGACGGTCACCGATGATCAGCTCACGCTGGCCACGGCCGACAGGGATCATGGCATCGACAGCCTTGTAGCCAGTCTGTACAGGCTGGTCTACCGACTTACGCCAGATCACGCCCGGAGCAACTTTCTCGACCGCGTCGGTCTCGGTGTTGCCCAGTGGACCTTTGCCGTCAACAGGGTTACCCAGTGCGTCGACAACGCGACCCAGCAGTTCCTTACCAACCGGAACTTCGAGGATGCGGCCAGTGCACTTGGCGCTCATGCCTTCAGCCAGACTGGTGTATGCGCCCAGTACAACGGCACCTACGGAGTCTTGCTCCAGGTTGAGGGCCATACCGTAGACGCCGCCCGGAAACTCGATCATCTCGCCGTACATGACGTCGGCCAGACCGTGAATCCGCACGATACCGTCAGATACGCTGACGACAGTGCCTTCGTTACGGGCTTGGGAGGTCACATCGAGCTTTTCGATGCGGCCCTTGATAATTTCACTTATTTCGGAAGGATTGAGTTGCTGCATTGCTCTGCTGCCCCTTCAAACTCAAGATTTCAATGCTTCGGCAAGTTTCGCGATTTTGCCGCGAATCGAGCCATCGATAACCAGGTCGCCGGCGCGGATAACGACACCACCTATAAGGGCAGCATCCTCCGCAACTTGCAGGCGCACTTCCCGGTTGAGTCGTGCACTGAGAACCTTGGCGAGTTTGTCTTGCTGTTCTTGGTTCAATGCAAAAGCACTGGTCACTTCAACGTCTACCGATTTCTCTTGCTCGGCCTTGTACAGGTCGAACAGAGCGGCGATCTCCGGCAGAAGCGGGAGACGGTCGTTTTCGGCAACGACATTGATGAAGTTCTGTGCCTTGGCATCAAACTTGTCGCCGCACACGTCAATGAACGTGGCGGCCTTTTCTGCGCTCGTCAGTCGCGGGGCCTTGAGCACGCGCTGCATGGTGTCGTCTTGCGACACCGCTGCTGCCAGGCCGAGCATGGCTGACCAATTGGCCAGTTGCTGGTGGGCCTGAGCGTGCTCGAAGGCCGCCTTAGCGTAAGGTCGGGCCAACGTGGTCAGTTCTGCCATGATCGCCCTCGCTTAGATTTCAGCAGCCAGTTGGTTAACCAGCTCTGCGTGCGCGTTTTGATCGATTGTGGCACCCAGGATCTTCTCGGCGCCGCCGACAGCCAGCAAGCCCACTTGGGCGCGCAGCTTGTCTTTGACACTGTTCAGTTCCTGTTCGATCTCGGCTTGAGCCTGAACCTTCACACGGTCAGCGTCGACGCGGGCCTTTTCAACGGCCTCTTCGACAATCTGGTTACCGCGTTTCTTGGCTTGCTCGATGATTTCAGCTGCCTGAGCTTTCGCTTCGCGCAGTTGCTGACCCGCTTTCTCTTGGGCCAACTCCAGGTCGCGAGCTGCACGGCTGGCAGCGTCCAGACCATCAGCGATCTTCTTTTGACGTTCATGCAGAGCTGCGATGACCGGAGGCCATACGAACTTCATGCAGAACAGTACAAAAATCAGGAACGCAACGGACTGGCCAATCAGGGTCGCATTAATGTTCACGCCAACACCTCGCAGTTACGTTGTCCATCACATCAAATTACTCGGAAGAATCCGGGTAATTAGCCAGCGATCTGACCAACGAACGGGTTCGCAAAGGTGAAGAACAGAGCGATACCAACACCGATCATGGTTACGGCGTCGAGCAGACCGGCAACGATGAACATTTTAACTTGCAGCATTGGAACCATTTCTGGCTGACGCGCTGCGCCTTCCAGGAACTTGCCGCCCAGCAGGCCGAAACCAATTGCGGTACCCAGTGCGCCCAGGCCGATCAACAGTGCAACAGCGATAGCGGTTAGACCAACTACAGTTTCCATCTTTCCTCCCGACTTTTACGTCGTATGGTTTAGGTTTTTTAGATTAAAGCGGTAAAACAAATCGTTTCATGGTGCCCCGTGAGGAGCCCCTCCCCGTTTTACCGGGAAGGACATCAGACTAGTCGAGACTGGTCTTAATGGTTTTCTTCGTGCGCCATCGACAGGTAGACGATGGTCAGCATCATGAAGATGAACGCCTGCAGGGTAATGATCAGGATGTGGAACACAGCCCACGCCCACTGCAGAACAACGCCCAGGCCGCTGAGCCAGAGCAGGCCGCTGCCGAACATCACAGCGATCAGGATGAACACCAGTTCGCCGGCATACATGTTGCCGAACAGACGCAGAGCCAGAGAGATCGGTTTGGCGATCAGGGTCACGAATTCCAGCAGGAAGTTCACCGGGATCAGCAGCGCCTGAACGAAGATGTTCTTGCTGCCGAACGGGTGCAGGGTCAGCTCGCCGATGAAGCCGCCGAGGCCCTTGACCTTGATGCTATAGAAAATGATCAGTGCGAAAACCGAGAACGCCATGCCCAGAGTCGCGTTCGGGTCGGTGGTCGACACGGCACGGAACGGGATGTGGTGGTCGCCGGAGATCAGGATGGCCAGCTGAGGAATCCAGTCGACCGGTACCAGGTCGACGGCGTTCATCAGGAACACCCAGACGAAGATGGTCAGTGCCAGCGGTGCGATCACCGGGCTACGGCCATGGAAGCTGTCTTTCACGCTGCCATCGACGAATTCGACCAGCACTTCAACGAAGTTCTGCAGTGCACCCGGCTGACCGGAAGTCGCCTTCTTGGCCGCCATGCGGAAAAGAAGGACGAAGATCAGACCCAGCGCGACCGACCAGCCGAGGGTATCGACGTGGAAAGCCCAGAAGCCCATTTCCTTGGCTTCTGCTGCGGTGTGGGCAAAGCCCCAGCCGCCGTTGGGTAGCTGACCGAAGGTCAGGTTCTGCAAGTGGTGCTGGATATAGCCCGAAGCGGTTGTTTCTGCCATGGTTGCCTCAAACGCCCTAAGGTCTCGAAAGTCTTGTTCTCATCAGCAGGGGAGCGAACCAGCTGACCGACTGAGTCAGCACGAAGGCGCCGAATACAGCGATCGGCGCCAGTGGCTTCACACCTGCAAACACCAGTGCAAACAGCACTGCCGTCAAAATCAGTTTGCCTGCCTCGCCGGCATAGAAAGACCGGACGATGGACTGGGCTGCTCGGGCGCCGGAAAACCGAAATGCCTTGTGAGCGAAATAAACATTGGGCAGCAAGGCTATCAGGCCTCCGCAAAGTCCCGAGTATCCGGCAACGACTCCGTGCCATTGCCAGAGCGCCAAAGCGGCAATGAGCAAAATGACAAATTGAGCCATCAACACCGGAAAAACCGCCAGGCGATGGAACGGCAGGCGGTTTGGCTTGCGGGTTTCCATCACTTTTGCTCTCCAATGGTCGGCTGCCGAAATTCAATAACTTGGCATAATTTGTGCCGACAAAATGCGCGCAGAGTATAGGGGCGGTTCTGCCCCTATTCAACTGTCAGGTAGTGATTTCCGACTGCGCGCTACAAGAGGAATTGTTTCAGCGGATGTGTGCAAGCACACCCTGAAGCTCATCGAGGGAGTTGTAACCGATCACCAACTGACCCTTTCCCTTCTTCCCGTGGCGGATCTGCACCGCAGAGCCTAGGCGCTCGGCCAGACGTTGCTCGAGGCGAGCGATATCCGGGTCCGGTTTTGCAGGTTCCACAGGCTCGGGTTTGCCACTCAACCACTGACGAACCAGTGCCTCAGTTTGGCGCACGGTGAGACCGCGTGCGACAACATGTCGCGCCCCTTCCACCTGCTGATTGTCCGGCAGACCGAGCAATGCACGGGCATGACCCATTTCCAGGTCGCCGTGGGACAGCATGGTCTTGATGACTTCCGGCAGCGCAATCAGGCGCAACAGGTTGGCCACGGTGACGCGGGACTTACCCACAGCCTCGGCCACCTGTTGCTGAGTGAGCTGGAATTCCTGCTGCAGGCGCTGCAGGGCCACCGCTTCTTCGATCGGGTTCAGGTCTTCGCGCTGGATGTTCTCGATCAGTGCAATGGCGATCGCGGTTTCATCCGGCACATCACGGACCATGGCCGGGATGGTTTCCTGCCCGGCCTGCTGGCTGGCACGCCAGCGACGTTCACCGGCAATGATTTCAAATCGGCCACCACCAATCGGGCGAACCACGATCGGCTGCATCACGCCCTGAGCCTTGATCGACTGCGCCAGCTCTTCCAGTGCCTGCGGATCCATGTCCCGGCGTGGCTGATACTTGCCGCGTTGCAGCAGGTCCAGCGGCAGGTGCTGCAACTCACGGCTGTCAGCCTGCGCCGCTTGTTCTTCCAGCGAGCTGACAGTCGGACCGCTCAGCAGTGCATCCAGTCCTCGTCCGAGACCTCGTTTCTTGACGGCCATGGGGATTCCTTAAGTTGGCTGGGCAGCGGCGATGCGTGAATTTTTGCGCTGACGGCGAACCATCTCGCCCGCCAGGGCCAGATAGGCCAGCGCGCCACGCGATTGCTTGTCGTAAGCCAGCGCCGGCATGCCGTAGCTCGGTGCTTCGGCCAGGCGAATGTTGCGCGGGATCACCGTGTCGTACAGCTGATCGCCGAAGTGTTCCTTGAGCTGGGCCGATACATCGTTCATCAGGCTCAGGCGCGGGTCGTACATGGTCCGCAGCAGGCCTTCGACCTTCAGGTTCGGGTTCAGCAGTTCGGCGATGCGCTTGATGTTATCCACAAGGTCGCTCAGACCTTCGAGCGCAAAGTATTCGCACTGCATGGGGATAATCACCCCGTCAGCGGCGACCAGTGCGTTCAGCGTGAGCATCGACAGCGACGGCGGGCAGTCGATCAGAATGTAATCGTAGTTTTCACGGATTGGCGCCAGCGCGCTGCGCAGACGGCTCTCCTTCATCTGCATTTCCAGCAGCACCACTTCGGCGGCCGTCAGGTCGCGGTTGGCCGGCAGCAGTTGATAACCGCCGTGTTCCGAGAAGTGCATGGCCTGCGCCAGATCGCATTCGCCGATCAGCAGGTCGTAGACCGAGTTTTCCAGGCCATGTTTATCCACACCGCTACCCATGGTGGCGTTGCCCTGTGGATCGAGATCGATCAACAGCACCCGGCGCTTGGTCGCGACCAGGGATGCTGCGAGGTTGATGCAGGTGGTGGTCTTGCCCACACCACCCTTCTGGTTCGCTATCGCGAATACCTTAGCCATTCTTGCTTGTGTTCCCAATCATGCCGTGCGGCGCAGTATCAGCAGATGGCGTTGGCCTTGGCAACCGGGTACGGCCAGGGCGTGTTCGCTATCGAGTTTGAAGTCTGCCGGCAATGCTACCAGCTCATCGGCCGGATGGACGCCCTTCATTGCCAGCCAGCGTGTATCGGCATCGCCCAGGTGGCGAGTCCAGTTGGTGAAGTTCTCCATGCTGCTGAACGCCCGGGAGATGATCCCGTTGAATGGCTGGGCAGGCTGGAATGCTTCGACGCGACTGTGGATAACTTGCAGGTTGTCCAGTTTGAGTTCGAGTTTGACCTGGGTCAGGAAGCGGGTTTTCTTGCCGTTGCTGTCCAGGCAGGTCACTTGCGAGTCCGGATACAGGATCGCCAGAGGGATCCCCGGCATGCCACCGCCACTGCCGACGTCCAGCCAGCGGCCGTTTTCGATGAACGACATCACGCTGAGGCTATCAAGCAAGTGCCGGGAAACCATTTCGTCGGGATCGCGAACGGCGGTCAGGTTGTAGGCCTGGTTCCATTTGATCAACAGGGCCAGATAACCCAGCAGCAATGCGTGCTGGGTTTCAGTGAGATTGACACCGAGCTCGCGGGCTCCTGTGGATAACTCTTCGGCGTGTTGCGAAGTGACCTTAGAACTCAAGCGCTTTGCTCCAACTGACGGCCCGCGCCGCGTTTTTTCAAATGAATCATCAACAGCGAAATCGCTGCCGGGGTTACACCCGGGATCCGCGAAGCCTGGCCAAGCGTCTCTGGACGCGTGGCACCGAGCTTGCTCTGGATCTCCTTGGAGAGACCGGAAATGTTGGTGTAATCGATATCCACAGGCAGTTTCGTGTCTTCGCTTGCACGCAGACGGGCGATTTCGTCCTGTTGGCGGTCGATGTAACCGGCGTACTTGGTCTTGATCTCGACCTGTTCGGCAACCTGTGGATCTTCGGCCCCCTGTCCGGTCACTTCGACCAGACCAGCGTAGTCGATTTCCGGACGGCTCAAGAGATTGAGCAAGTTGTATTCGTGAGTCAGCGGTGTACCGAATTTTTCCGCGATCGCATCGCCCTGGGCAGTGCCTGGGCGAACCCAGGTGCTTTTCAGGCGCTGCTCTTCGAGTTCGATACTTTCGCGCTTCTTGCAGAACGCTGCCCAGCGCGCGTCATCGACCAGACCCAGTTCGCGGCCTTTTTCGGTCAGACGCAGGTCGGCGTTGTCCTCACGCAGGATCAGGCGGTACTCGGCACGGGAAGTGAACATGCGGTACGGCTCTTGGGTACCGAGGGTAATCAGGTCGTCGACCAATACCCCGATGTACGCTTCATCGCGACGCGGGCACCAGGCTTCTTTGCCTTTCGCACGCAGTGCAGCGTTCGCGCCAGCCAGCAACCCCTGGGCGCCGGCTTCTTCGTAACCGGTGGTGCCGTTGATCTGGCCAGCGAAGAACAGACCGCCGATGACTTTGGTTTCCAGGCTGTACTTCAGGTCGCGCGGATCGAAGTAGTCGTACTCGATCGCATAACCCGGACGCACGATGTGCGCGTTTTCCATGCCGCGGATCGATTGCACGATTTGCAATTGCACGTCGAACGGCAGGCTTGTGGATATCCCGTTCGGATACAGCTCATGGGTGGTCAGGCCTTCCGGCTCGATGAATACCTGATGGCTTTCCTTGTCGGCAAAGCGGTGGATCTTGTCTTCGATCGACGGGCAGTAACGCGGACCGATGCCTTCGATCTCGCCTGCTGCCGAATACATCGGCGAACGATCGAGGTTCGCCGCGATGATTTCGTGGGTGCGGGCGTTGGTGTGGGTAATCCAGCAACTGACTTGCCGCGGATGTTGTTCCTTGTTGCCCATGAACGACATCACCGGGATCGGCGTATCGCCAGGTTGCTCGGTCATCACCGAGAAATCCACAGACTTGCCGTCGATACGCGGTGGCGTACCGGTTTTCAGGCGACCGACGCGCAGCGGCAATTCACGCAGACGATGCGCAAGGGCGATCGACGGCGGATCACCGGCGCGCCCGCCGGAAAAATTCTGCAAACCGATGTGGATAAGTCCGCCGAGGAAGGTACCGGTGGTCAACACCACGGAATCGGCAAAGAAACGCAGACCCATTTGCGTGACGACACCGCGTACTTGTTCCTGCTCGACGATCAGGTCGTCGGCGGCCTGCTGAAATATCCACAGGTTCGGCTGGTTTTCCAGAATTTCGCGGACAGCGGCCTTGTAAAGAATCCGGTCGGCCTGTGCACGTGTTGCACGCACGGCCGGGCCTTTGCGGCTGTTCAACACGCGAAACTGGATACCGCCCAGATCGGTGGCCGTGGCCATCGCACCGCCGAGGGCGTCGATTTCCTTGACCAGATGGCTTTTGCCAATGCCGCCGATGGCCGGGTTGCAACTCATGGCACCGAGGGTTTCCACGTTGTGCGTCAGCAGAAGGGTTTTTGCACCCATGCGTGCTGAGGCCAGTGCTGCCTCGGTACCGGCATGACCGCCGCCGATGACGATCACTTCAAAACGGGAAGGGAAATCCACCACGCACCTCGTGCCTGCTTAAGTAGGTAATTCAGGAATAGTTTGAGATCAGGTTTCTGGACCTGGTCGACAAGTATAGGGACTTCGCCCTTCCTAAAGAACCCTTTGCACAAAATTTAACCAGCTGTGGAGAACTCGCGGTTAAAAGAATAAAAAAGAGAGAAATTTATAAAACCTTTGTTTTAAAGCTTATTCTTACTGCCCATGATTTCTGTGGATAGATCTCTACAGACCTTTATTTTCAATGTGTACAGAGATTCAAAACCCTGTGGCCATGTCGCAATGAAGCCCTTGGATAACCGGTGTAAGCCTGTGGATGAATGGGGGTGTTATCCACAGAGGCAGTTATGTTCAGTTTTCTGGCCCTGTTATCAACTGCCCTCAGCGGCAGTTATTCACAGGGCTTAATCCACAGAAATCGAATGAACGAGCACGTAGCGGACAGGGGAAATCCGCTCAGGGAGAAGGAATCTGCCCGGCACTGGAAGGAAAGGAATGGGAAGAGGAGAACCAGACAGGTCGCCAATGGACCTGTCTGTGGACAACCGAAGGGTTATTTACCGATGCAGAAACTGGAAAAGATCCGCCCGAGCAGATCATCGGAGCTGAACGCTCCGGTAATTTCCCCAAGGGATTGCTGAGCCTGACGCAGATCTTCTGCCAATAGTTCGCCAGCCCCTGCCAGAGTCAGCTGTGCACGACCGTGTTCCAGCGCCGCGCTGGCGTGACGCAAAGCTTCCAGGTGGCGACGGCGTGCGCTGAAGCTGCTTTCTGAAGTCTGCTCGTAACCCATGCAGGCCTTCAGGTGATCGCGCAACAGATCAAGACCTTCGCCGGCAGCCTTGGCGCTCAGGCTGATGGTTACGTGGCCATCGTCGCTGACTTCCAGGGCAATCGCTTCACCGGTGAGATCTGCTTTATTGCGAATCAGGGTGACCTTTGCCGGATCTGGCCTGGTTTCAAGGAATTCGGGCCACAACGCGAAAGGATCGGCCGCTTCCGGAGCCGTGGCATCAACCACCAGCAGTACCCGATCGGCTTCGCCAATGGCTTTCAACGCACGTTCTACACCGATTTTTTCCACATGGTCGTCGGTATCGCGCAATCCGGCGGTGTCTACGACATGCAGCGGCATGCCATCGATGTGGATATGTTCGCGCAGGATGTCCCGGGTCGTGCCGGCGATTTCCGTCACGATGGCAGCTTCTCGACCGGCCAGTGCATTGAGCAGACTCGATTTGCCGGCATTCGGACGACCGGCGATCACCACTGTCATGCCGTCACGCAGCAATGCACCCTGGCCGGCTTCGCGCAATACGGTGGATAACTCGTCACGGACCTTGTCGAGCATGCTCAACACATGGCCATCGGCGAGGAAGTCGATCTCTTCTTCCGGAAAATCGATGGCTGCTTCGACATAAATCCTCAAGCCGATCAGCTGTTCGGTGAGGTTATGCACACGTTGGGAAAATGCACCCTGCAAGGAACGCAAGGCATTACGTGCAGCCTGTGCAGAACTGGCTTCGATCAGGTCGGCGATGGCCTCGGCCTGAGCCAGGTCGAGTTTGTCATTGAGGAAAGCGCGCTCGCTGAATTCACCCGGCCGGGCCAGACGGCAGCCCAGTTCCAGGCAACGCTTGAGCAACATGTCCAGGACGATCGGTCCACCGTGACCCTGGAGTTCAAGCACATCTTCGCCGGTGAACGAGTTCGGCCCGGGGAAATACAGTGCCAGACCTTCATCCAGGACCTGTTGATCGTCACTGAAGAAGGGACCGTAGTGGGCAAACCGGGGTTTCAAATCACGGCCGCTGATGGCTTTGGCCGCGACGCTGGCCAGCGGCCCGGAAATTCGAACGATGCCCACGCCGCCACGGCCCTGAGCAGTGGCAACGGCTGCGATGGTTTCACGAGGTGCGCTCATAAACCGGTATCCAGACAAAAATGGCAGATAGCAAAACGCCCCACTAGGGGGCGTTTTGAGTGGTGTTATCCACAGAGTAAGTTACGCCTCGGCTTTTTTCGTCGCCGCTTCGATCTTACGCGTGATGTACCACTGTTGAGCAATCGACAGGCAGTTGTTCACAACCCAGTACAGCACCAGACCCGCCGGGAACCACAGGAAGAAGAAGGTGAAGATGATTGGCATCATTTTCATCACTTTGGCCTGCATCGGATCCGGAGGAGTCGGGTTCAGACGCTGCTGGATGAACATGGTCGCGCCCATGATGATCGGCAGGATGAAGAACGGATCCTTGATCGACAGGTCGGTAATCCACAGCATGAAAGGCGCCTGGCGCATTTCAACGCTTTCCAGCAGAACCCAGTACAGCGAAAGGAAAACCGGCATCTGCACCAGGATCGGCAAGCAGCCACCCAGCGGATTGATCTTCTCTTTCTTGTACAGCTCCATCATGGCTTGCGACATTTTCTGCCGGTCATCGCCATGTTGCTCTTTCAGTGCAGCCAGTTTCGGTGCCACGGCGCGCATGCGGGCCATCGACTTGTAGCTGGCGGCCGACAGCGGGAAGAAGATCCCTTTGATCAGCATGGTCAGGAAGATGATCGACCAGCCCCAATTGCCGACGATGGCGTGGATATGTTGCAGCAGCCAGAAGATCGGCTGGGCAATGAACCACAGAATGCCGTAGTCGACGGTCAGTTCCAGACCTGGGGACAACTCTTTCAGAACCGCCTGGCTTTTCGGGCCTGCGTAAAGAATGGCGCTGGTTTCAACTTTTGCACCCGGCGCAGCGGTCAGGGAAGGACCGGTGTAACCGATGATGTAGTTGCCTTTGCTGTCTTTACGGGTCTGGACGATATTGTTTTCGCCCTTCGGAGCAACCCATGCCGTCACAAAGTAGTGTTGCAGCCAGGCTACCCAACCACCGGTAACGGTTTCCTTGAGTTGACCTTTGTCCATGTCCTTCATGGACACTTTCTTGTACGGCTCGGAACTTGTCCACAGGGCGGCGCCCAGGTAAGTCGCGGTGCCGGTAGCTGTGGTCGACGAAGGATCGGCACTGTTGTCACGCTTCAACTGCGCAAACATCGAACCGGTCCAGGGTTGAGCACTCTGGTTATCCACAAGGTAGGTCACGGTCACGTCATACAGTCCGCGCTTCAGAGTGAAACGCTTGATGTAGTTGACGCCGTCCTTGCTGAATTTCAGGTCGACGACCAATTGGTCCTGACCGTCAGCCAGTTGATAACTTTTCTTCTCCGACGCGTAAACCGGACGACCGGCCGGGCTGGCGTCCGGACCGTTGGTGCCGATCAGACCGCTTTGAGCCAGATAAGTACGCTCGCCGCCGTTGTCGAACAGCTGGAACGGAACATCCGGACGATCCTGACGACGTGGATACAGTGGCAAGGTCAGTTGCGCAACGTCACCGCCCTGTGGATCGATCGCGAGATCGAGCACATCGGTTTTGACCTGGATCAGATCCTTGCTGGCAGCGACCGGCGCTTCTGCAGGTGCGCTGGTATCGCTTGCGGCATGCGGAATATCGTCACTGGCGGAAGTGTTATTGCCAGGAACGGTGTCCGGCAAACCGGATGCAGTCGTACTGGAAGCAACATTCTGAGTCGGCAGGGCAGCTTGGCCATAATCCTGGTTCCATTTAAGAACCATGACGTAGGACACGATTGCCAGGGCGACGATCAGGATCGTGCGTTTGATATCCATGATTACTCGGCCATCGAAGAAGAACGGGAGGTAGGGATAGGTGGAACCGGGTCATAACCACCGGGATTCCACGGATGACAGCGACCTAAACGACGAAAGGTCAGCCAGCCACCGCGCAGAAGGCCATGATTTTCGATGGCTTCCAACGCGTAGCAGGAACAACTGGGGTAGAAACGACAGTGGTCAGCCATCAGAGGACTAATGGCGTAGCGGTAAAACTGGATCGGAACGAGTGCCAGTTTACGCATCTGGACTGTCTACCCCTACAGTTTCGGTTTTGACTGCTGGTACCGGCTTGTTGCGTGCCAGACGCTTCCAGAGTTTGCCGAAATGCTGAATCAATTCGGGGTTTTCTACATCGCCCAAACCTTTGCGCGCGACGATAACGATGTCCCAGCCGACCAGTGAATCCTGGTGCAGGCGAAACGATTCGCGCATAAGACGTTTGAGACGATTGCGCTCGACGGAGAGCTTTACGCTCTTTTTCCCGATAACCAGTCCTAGACGGGGGTGATCGAGATCGTTGTTGCGCGCAAGGAGCAGGAGATTTTTCCCCGGAACCTTGCCGGTAGGGGAGTCAAAGACTGCCTTGAAATGCCGGGGAGTAAGCAGACGCTTTTCCCGACTGAAGTCCTGACTCACCTCCAGTGCCGGATTATCAAACTGCCAGACGTGCGCGGCCTTTGGCGCGACGACGCGACAGTACGGCACGACCGTTCTTGGTAGCCATGCGAGCACGGAAACCGTGGGTACGAGCGCGTTTGATAGTGCTTGGTTGGAAAGTACGTTTCATGTCGTGTTACCTGGTTCGTCCACAACGGGCCGGAATGGCCCCCGTTTTAAGAGACCGGGGATTCTAGAGAAAGCAAGTCCATAGGTCAATTTCCAACCAGCGTTTCCTTATAAATAGATCTCTGATGCCCCGAAGCTCGAAACCTTGTCTGCCAGACATAAAAATAAAGAAGGGAATTATTTAAAGCTTTTCTGTAAAGCTTGTAAAAGCTAGGACCGCCACCTTCTGTGGATAACTGCTCTGAGGCCTTGTTCCACGCGATGTACAGAGAATGACAACTACAGTGGAAAACCGTGTTCAGCCTGTGCTGCGCTATCGGATAACCTGTGTGTGGAAAGTGCTGTTATCCACAGGCGGTTTATCCACCGAGTTTCGCCCCCAGTTGTCCAGTGCCCTCAGCTACGGTTATCCACAGAGCTTATTCACACACCGCTGGTCGCTTTTTCATTGGTTAAGGCATTGATAAATCATGTCTACCGGGCAACCTGCATGTGGATAAGTGAACGTCCGGCCGCTACAATGGCCGCTTGTTTTTGCCTCACCGGCTTTCAATTAGGGGATTTCCGTGTCAGTGGAACTTTGGCAGCAGTGCGTGGAGCTTTTGCGCGAAGAGCTGCCGGCCCAACAATTCAACACCTGGATCCGTCCGTTACAGGTCGAAGCCGAAGGCGACGAGTTGCGTGTCTACGCACCGAACCGTTTTGTTCTGGACTGGGTCAACGAAAAGTACCTGGGGCGCGTCCTTGAACTGCTGGATGAGCATGGCAATGGCCTCGCGCCGTCGCTCTCCTTATTAATAGGCAGCAAGCGCAGCTCTGCGCCGCGTGCCGCGCCCAATGCGCCATTGGCCGCCGCTGCTGCATCCCTGGCTCAGGCCAATGCCGCCCCCGTCAGCGCTCCGGCACCAGCGCCAGCTCCAACCCCGGCCAAGCGCGCGACGCAGAAAACCGAGGAAGTCAGCGAAGAGCCGTCCCGCGACAGCTTCGATCCGATGGCGGGCGCTGCTTCCCAGCAAGCACCAGTGCGTGCCGAACAGCGCACCGTGCAGGTCGAAGGCGCGCTCAAGCACACCAGCTACCTGAACCGCACCTTCACCTTTGAAAACTTCGTCGAAGGTAAATCCAACCAGCTCGCCCGTGCGGCGGCCTGGCAAGTGGCAGACAACCCAAAACACGGCTACAACCCGCTCTTCCTTTATGGCGGCGTCGGCCTGGGTAAAACGCACTTGATGCATGCGGTGGGTAACCACCTATTAAAGAAGAATCCGAATGCCAAGGTCGTGTACCTGCATTCCGAGCGTTTCGTGGCCGACATGGTCAAGGCGCTGCAACTGAACGCGATCAACGAGTTCAAGCGTTTCTACCGTTCGGTGGACGCCCTGCTGATCGACGATATTCAGTTCTTCGCCCGCAAGGAGCGTTCCCAGGAAGAGTTTTTCCACACCTTCAACGCCCTGCTGGAAGGTGGTCAGCAGGTCATTCTCACCAGTGACCGCTACCCGAAAGAAATCGAAGGCCTTGAAGAGCGCCTCAAATCCCGCTTCGGTTGGGGCCTGACGGTCGCCGTCGAGCCGCCGGAGCTGGAAACCCGTGTGGCCATCTTGATGAAGAAGGCCGACCAGGCCAAAGTCGAGCTGCCTCACGATGCTGCATTCTTCATTGCCCAGCGTATTCGCTCCAACGTCCGTGAGCTGGAAGGCGCGCTGAAACGCGTGATCGCCCACTCGCACTTCATGGGCCGCGACATCACCATCGAGTTGATCCGCGAATCCCTGAAAGACCTGTTGGCGTTGCAGGACAAACTGGTCTCTGTGGATAACATTCAGCGCACCGTCGCCGAGTACTACAAGATCAAGATCTCCGACTTGCTGTCCAAGCGCCGTTCGCGCTCGGTTGCTCGTCCGCGTCAGGTGGCCATGGCACTGTCCAAGGAACTGACCAACCACAGCCTGCCGGAAATCGGCGATGTGTTTGGCGGTCGCGACCACACGACGGTGTTGCATGCCTGCCGCAAGATCAACGAACTTAAGGAATCCGACGCGGACATCCGCGAGGACTACAAGAACCTGCTGCGTACACTGACCACTTGATGAACACCAGCGCAGCTTATTAAGGCAAGGGACTAGACCATGCATTTCACCATTCAACGCGAAGCCCTGTTGAAACCCCTGCAACTGGTCGCAGGCGTCGTCGAGCGCCGACAGACCTTGCCGGTACTGTCCAACGTGCTGCTGGTTGTCGATGGCCAGCAACTGTCGCTGACCGGTACCGACCTGGAAGTCGAGCTGGTCGGTCGCGTGCAACTCGAAGAGCCGGCTGAAACAGGTTCCATCACCGTGCCGGCGCGCAAGCTGATGGACATTTGCAAGAGCCTGCCGAACGATGCCCTGATCGACATCAAGGTCGACGAGCAGAAGCTGGTGGTGAAGGCCGGCCGTAGCCGCTTCACCCTGTCGACCCTGCCGGCCAATGACTTCCCGACTGTGGAAGAAGGCCCGGGTTCGCTGACTACCAGCCTGGATCAGAGCAAGCTGCGTCGCCTGATCGAACGCACCAGTTTCGCCATGGCCCAACAGGACGTGCGTTACTACCTCAACGGCATGTTGCTGGAAGTGTCGACCGGTGTGATCCGCGCCGTGGCCACTGACGGTCACCGTCTGGCCATGTGCTCGATGCAGGCCGACATCGGTCAGCAGGATCGCCACCAGGTGATCGTGCCGCGCAAAGGTATTCTCGAACTGGCGCGTCTGCTCACCGAGCCGGACGGCAACGTCAGCATCGTCCTGGGTCAGCACCACATCCGCGCGACCACCGGAGAATTCACCTTCACCTCGAAATTGGTCGACGGCAAATTCCCTGACTACGAGCGTGTTCTGCCGAAGGGCGGCGACAAACTGGTTCTGGGCGATCGCCAGGCGCTGCGCGAAGCGTTCAGCCGTACCGCGATTCTGTCCAACGAGAAGTACCGCGGCATTCGTCTGCAACTGGCCAGTGGTCAGCTGAAAATCCAGGCCAACAACCCGGAGCAGGAAGAAGCGGAAGAAGAAGTGGGCGTGGAATACAACGGCGGCTCTCTGGAAATCGGCTTCAACGTGAGCTATCTGCTCGACGTGCTGGGCGTGATGACCACCGAGCAGGTTCGCCTGATCCTGTCTGACTCCAACAGCAGTGCGCTGGTGCAAGAGTCCGACAACGACGATTCGGCTTACGTTGTCATGCCGATGCGTCTGTAATCAGCTGACTCTGGATGTCGCTAAGTCGCGTCTCGGTCACCGCGGTGCGCAATCTGCACCCGGTGACCTTCTCCCCTTCCCCCCGAATCAACATTCTTTACGGCGCCAACGGCAGCGGCAAAACCAGTGTTCTGGAAGCCATTCACCTGCTGGGGCTTGCCCGCTCGTTCCGCAGCACCCGACTGTTGCCCGTCATCCAGTATGAGCAACTCGCCTGTACCGTATTCGGTCAGGTCGAGCTTGCCGAAGGTGGCCACAGCGCATTGGGGATCTCTCGTGATCGCCAGGGCGAGTTTCAGATTCGCATCGATGGCCAGAACGCCCGCAGTGCCGCGCAACTGGCGGAGATTCTGCCGCTGCAGTTGATCAACCCGGACAGCTTCCGCCTGCTGGAAGGTGCACCGAAGATTCGCCGGCAATTCCTCGACTGGGGTGTGTTCCACGTCGAGCCACGGTTCATGGCTACCTGGCAGCGGTTGCAGAAGGCCTTGCGCCAGAGAAACTCCTGGCTGCGACATGGTACACTTGACGCCGTTTCGCAAGCGGTTTGGGACAGGGAACTGTGCCAGGCCAGCGCTGAAATCGATGAATACCGCCGCGCTTACATCAAAGCCTTGAAACCAGTCTTTGAACAAACCTTGAGCGAACTGGTTGAGCTCGAAGGTTTGACGCTCAGCTATTACCGAGGCTGGGACAAGGACCGGGAATTGAGTGCCGTACTTGCCGGATCCCTGCAGCGGGACCAGCAAATGGGTCATACCCAGGCCGGACCGCAACGTGCTGACTTGCGTCTTCGATTGGGCGCTCACAATGCCGCGGACATCTTGTCCCGGGGTCAGCAGAAGCTGGTGGTTTGTGCCTTGCGCATTGCCCAGGGGCATCTGGTGAGCCAGGCCCGACGCGGCCAGTGTATTTATCTGGTGGATGACTTGCCGTCCGAACTGGACGAGAGCCACCGTCGCGCGCTGTGCCGCTTGCTGGAAGACTTACGCTGCCAGGTCTTTATCACCTGTGTAGATCACGAATTATTGAGGGAAGGCTGGCAGACGGAAACGCCAGTCGCTCTGTTCCACGTGGAACAGGGCCGTATCACCCAGACCCACGACCATCGGGAGTGAAGGCATTGAGCGAAGAAAATACGTACGACTCATCGAGCATTAAAGTGCTGAAAGGCCTGGATGCCGTGCGCAAACGTCCCGGTATGTACATTGGTGACACCGACGATGGCAGCGGTCTGCACCACATGGTGTTCGAGGTGGTCGACAACTCGATCGACGAAGCCCTCGCCGGCCATTGCGACGACATCAGCATCATCATCCACCCGGATGAGTCCATCACCGTCAAAGACAACGGCCGTGGCATCCCGGTCGACGTGCACAAAGAGGAAGGCGTTTCCGCCGCCGAGGTCATCATGACCGTCCTCCACGCCGGCGGTAAGTTCGACGACAACTCCTACAAGGTATCCGGCGGTCTGCACGGTGTAGGTGTTTCGGTAGTGAACGCGCTGTCCGAAGAGCTGGTCCTGACCGTTCGCCGCAGCGGCAAGATCTGGGAACAGACCTACGTCCACGGCGTACCTCAGGCACCGATGGCGATCGTTGGCGACAGCGAAACCACCGGTACCCAGATCCACTTCAAGGCTTCCAAGGAAACCTTCAAGAACATTCACTTCAGCTGGGACATCCTGGCCAAGCGCATTCGTGAGCTGTCCTTCCTCAACTCCGGTGTTGGCATCGTCCTCAAGGACGAGCGCAGCGGCAAGGAAGAGCTGTTCAAGTATGAAGGCGGCCTGCGTGCATTCGTTGAATACCTGAACACCAACAAGACTGCGGTCAACCAGGTGTTCCACTTCAACATCCAGCGTGAAGACGGCATCGGCGTGGAAATCGCCCTGCAGTGGAACGACAGCTTCAACGAGAACCTGTTGTGCTTCACCAACAACATTCCGCAGCGCGACGGCGGTACTCACCTGGTGGGCTTCCGTTCCGCACTGACGCGTAACCTGAACAACTACATCGAGCAGGAAGGTCTGGCGAAGAAGCACAAAGTCGCCACCACCGGTGACGATGCCCGTGAAGGCCTGACCGCGATCATCTCGGTGAAGGTGCCGGATCCGAAGTTCAGCTCCCAGACCAAAGACAAGCTGGTGTCTTCCGAAGTGAAGACCGCGGTCGAACAGGAAATGGGCAAATACTTCTCCGACTTCCTGCTGGAAAATCCGAACGAAGCCAAGCTGGTCGTCGGCAAGATGATCGACGCCGCCCGTGCCCGTGAAGCGGCGCGCAAGGCCCGTGAGATGACCCGCCGCAAAGGCGCGCTGGACATCGCCGGCCTGCCGGGCAAGCTTGCTGACTGTCAGGAAAAAGACCCGGCGCTGTCCGAACTGTACCTCGTGGAAGGTGACTCCGCGGGCGGCTCTGCCAAGCAGGGACGTAACCGCAAGACCCAGGCCATCCTGCCGCTGAAGGGCAAGATCCTCAACGTCGAGAAAGCCCGTTTCGACAAGATGATCTCGTCCCAGGAAGTGGGCACCCTGATCACCGCGCTGGGCTGCGGTATCGGTCGCGAAGAGTACAACATCGACAAGCTGCGCTATCACAACATCATCATCATGACCGATGCTGACGTCGACGGTTCGCACATCCGTACCCTGCTGCTGACCTTCTTCTTCCGTCAGTTGCCGGAGCTGATCGAGCGCGGCTACATCTACATCGCCCAGCCGCCGCTGTACAAGGTCAAGAAAGGCAAGCAAGAGCAATACATCAAAGACGACGACGCCATGGAAGAGTACATGACGCAGTCGGCCCTGGAAGATGCGAGCCTGCACCTGAACGAAGACGCCCCGGGCATTTCCGGCGAAGCGCTGGAACGTCTGGTGAACGACTTCCGTATGGTGATGAAGACCCTCAAGCGTCTGTCGCGTCTGTACCCGCAGGAGCTGACTGAGCACTTCATCTACCTGCCGGCCGTAAGCCTGGAAATGCTCGGCGACCACGCCAAGATGCAAGACTGGCTGGCCCAGTACGAAGTTCGTCTGCGCACCGTCGAGAAGTCCGGCCTGGTCTACAAGGCCAGCCTGCGTGAAGACCGTGAACGTGGCGTGTGGCTGCCGGAGGTCGAACTGATCTCCCACGGCCTGTCGAACTACGTCACCTTCAACCGCGACTTCTTCGGCAGCAACGACTACAAGACCGTCGTCACCCTCGGCGCTCAACTGAGCACCCTGCTCGACGAAGGTGCGTACATCCAGCGTGGCGAGCGCAAGAAAGCGGTCACCGAGTTCAAGGAAGCCCTGGACTGGCTGATGGCCGAAAGCACCAAGCGCCATACCATTCAGCGATACAAAGGTCTGGGCGAAATGAACCCGGATCAACTGTGGGAAACCACCATGGACCCAAGCGTGCGCCGCATGCTGAAAGTCACCATCGAAGACGCCATCGGTGCAGACCAGATCTTCAACACCCTGATGGGTGATGCGGTCGAACCACGCCGTGACTTCATCGAGAGCAACGCTCTGGCGGTTTCCAACCTGGATTTCTGATCCGGGTCGGCACCAGCAAAAAGGCCAACGCATCCGCGTTGGCCTTTTTTATTGCCTGCGGTTCACTCGCCGGCAGACACCACGCTCTCCAACCGATACCCATACCCATAAATCGTCAGCAACTGCCAACCCCGATCCGCCGTCAGCCCCAGCTTGTTACGCAGCCGATAGATATGAGTGTCCAGCGGCCGCGACGAGGCCATTTCTTCATGGGGCCAAAATCTTTCGTACAGGTAGTCCCGTGACAACGGCCGGCCGAGGTTGCTGAACAGGCAATGTGCGAGCCGATACTCGCGCTCGGTCATCATGATCGGCTTGCCTTCGCGGGTGACGGTCAGTTCGGCGTCGTCGAACACCAGATCATTGAAACGCAGAACATTGGCGACGGATGGGCGTTGATGGCTGTGCCGACGCAGTACGGCGGTGACTCGTGCCTTCAACTCGTTTGGACGAAAGGGCTTGCTGACATAATCGTCGGCTCCCGCATTCAATGCCTGGACGATATCGCTCTCGCCGTCGCGACTGGTCAACATGATGGCCGCCGGCGGCGCTTCCATGTGTTCGCGGGTCCAGCGCAGCAGTGCCAGCCCGGTGAGGTCGGGCAGTTGCCAGTCGAGGATCAGCAGGTCGAAGGTTTCCCGGCGCAGTTGCCGCAGCAGGTCTTCGGCGCGTTCGAAACTGTGCAGCGACCAGGGTTGTTCGCCGGCCTCGGCCATTTGTTGCAGGGTCTGCTCGACCCGGCGCAATTCGGCGGGTTCATCGTCCAGTATCGCAACGCGCATACGCGGGATTCCTTGTCGCTTGGTAATGGGTGGTCAACACCAGAGGCTTGACCAAAGCAGTGAAAGTAAGCGGCACACCCTGGGTCGAGCCGCTATGATTCTTCGGGTCCACGTCCTCAGACCTGTCGCCTATGAAACCATTCAACCCGCCCTGCCCTGTTTTCCATGATTAACCGACGCCGCCACGAAAGCCGTGTGCAAAGTCAGGTTCAACGCCTGTTTCGGCAACTGGTGCGCGAGTGGGTGTGGATAAGTCTAGTGCTGTTGCCGCTGACTGCATTGTTGTCCTGGCGGGCGCAGATCAATCTGCATGATCCGGCGCCTGTCACCAGCGCAGTGCTGTCCACCGTGCTGGTGGCCATTGTGTTGGGATTGTTGCTGTGGCGACCGCGCCTGGCGCTTTGGCTCACTCTGATCGGCATGGTTGGCGTGCTGCTGACCAGCGCAGGCCTGGCTGAAGTTCAGCGTTGGTGGTCCCCTACGCCAGCAGTGCTGGGAATGCTGTTCGGTTATCTGATCTGGAACTGGCGACGGCTGAGTGTCGTGCTGACTTACTTCGGCTGGGAATTGTCACGGCTGGACGATGAACCGAAGGTGTTCCCCGAACGTCGCCGTACACAATTTGCCAGTGGCGACCGATTGCAAGGCCAGATCATGGCCCTTGAGCAAGCCATGAGCCGTACCCGTGACACCCGTCGCTTCATCGCCGATGGCCTGGAGTATCTGCCGGTCGCGACCCTGATCAGTGATCCAAAAGGTCAGATCCTGTTGGGTAACCGCAAGGCGCGTGACTTGTTCGGCAGTGATCTGGTCGGTGATGAAGTCCTCGATCGATTGGCGAGTCTTGGCTATCCGGATTTATCCACAGCGTCGCGTCCACTGTTGTCCGACCTGCCTCTAGTGGAGTTCCGAGATCACAAGGAGCGCAGCCTGCGGCTGGAACGTGCAGCATTGTTACCGGTGGACGGCGACACGCCGATTGGCTGGCTGCTGAGCCTTACCGATCTGAGCGCCGAGCGTGCCGCTGAAGAACAGCGCGGCGTGCTGCTGCGCTTTCTGTCCCACGATCTGCGCGCCCCGCATTCGGCGATTCTCGCTCTGCTCGACGTACACCGGCATCAGGCCGGGACAGATTCGCCGTTGTTCGAGCAGATTGAACGCCAGGTGCGGCGAGCGCTGGAGTTGACCGATGGTTTCGTATTGCTGGCTCGGGCCGAATCCAAGGCCTATCAGTTCCAGCCGAGTCTGTTTGCGATGCTGGTAATGGACGTCCTGGATCAGGCGCTGCCCATCGCCCAGCAGAAGCGCATCGAGCTGCTTAACGATATGGACGAACAATCTCAGGAGCGTCTGGTGCTGGCGGACCAGGGCTTGCTGACCCGGGCGCTGTTCAATCTGCTGGAAAACGCGATCAAGTACAGCCCGGTCGGGTCCATGGTCAGGTTACGTATTCGCTGCCACGATGACTGGCTGCAATGCGAACTGACCGATCAGGGCAAAGGCATTGCGGCTGAAGAACTGCCTGATCTGTTCAGCCAATATCGGCGGTTTTCTTCGGCCAAGGGCATTGATGGCGTGGGGCTGGGGTTATCGATGGTCAAGGCCGTGGTGGATCATCACGGTGGGCGGATCGAATGCCTCAGCGTTATCGATCAGGGCACCACATTCCGCCTGGAGCTGCCGCTGATCGCCGAAGAGCAGGCATAAAAAAACCGGCTATATCAGCCGGTTTTCTTACTTCCGAAAAAAACTTATGCACCTTTTACGGTGTTTTATCAGCTTCAGAAATATATATAAAAATCAGTAACTTAATTGATGTTTTTGGAATATTGCCAACAAACCGTACACAGGTTATCCACAAAATTCAGACAGTCAGTTGGTCGCTGGCTGCCGGGGCTTGTGGTGCCGGTGGCAACGAACCCATTTCCCGTTGAGCCTGCTCGTTCCAAGCCTGCACCCGGTCGTTCAGATCGGCGATGGCGCGGGGGCCGGATCCTTCGGCGTACATCGGTTTACCGATGACCACGGTGATCACACCCTGTTTTTTGCCCCAGCCGATTTTCGGCCAGAACTTGCCGGCATTGTGCGCAATCGGCAGCACTGGAAGTGCCGCATTCACCGCCAATGCGCTGCCACTGCGGGAGAACTTGCCGATGGTGCCGTGGGGAACGCGAGTGCCTTCAGGGAAGATCAGCACCCAGACATTGTCCTTGAGCAGTTCATCACCCTTCGCCGCGACCTGCTTGAGGGCGGCTTTCGGGTTGTCGCGATCAATGGCGATCGGCCGCAGCATGGCCATGGCCCAGCCGAAGAACGGCACATACAGCAATTCGCGCTTGAGCACCTGGCTCAAGGGCGAGAAATAAGCGGAGAGAAAGAACGTCTCCCAGGTGCTCTGGTGGTTCGACTGAATCACGCAGGGCCGGTCAGGCACGTTTTCCGCGCCTTTGACTTCGTAACGGATACCGAGGAACACCTTGGTCAACCACAAGGCGCAACGGCACCAGTACACATTGATGAAGCGATAGCGCGCCTTGAACGGCAGAAAGGGCGCGATAAAAAAGCTCAGGCTGCACCACAGCAGAGCGGTGGTGCCCAGCAGCAGGTAAAAGAGGAAGATTCTGATGGCCTGCAGTATCGACATGGCGACGTTTACCGTTACGGGCGATGCCCGACTGTTCAAGCGCACTCCCGATCAATCCCTGGTCAGGAACTTCAGAAGTACTCTAGTTGTGGATAAGTTCTGCGGCAATCGCCGCCAGATCGTCAAAAATCAGGGTGCCGACCGGAAGGGTCTTGCCCAGAGTCTTTTCGCCTTTCCCGGTCTTTACCAAAACGGGCTGTGAATCGACGGCTTTGGCGGCCTCCAGGTCACCAAGGCTGTCGCCGACGAACCAGACATTCGTCAGCGCCACGTTGTAATGCTGCGCAATGGTTTTCAACATGCCGGGTTTCGGCTTGCGGCAGTCGCAACCCTCGTCCGGTCCATGCGGGCAATACACGATCAGCCCGACTTCACCGCCCTGCTCCGCCACCAGCGTGCGCAGGCGCGCGTGCATGGCATCGAGGGTGACGAGGTCGTAATAGCCGCGAGCAATGCCTGACTGGTTGGTGGCGACCGCCACCGTCCAGCCGGCCTTGCTCAACTGCGCAATCGCTTCGATCGAGCCGGGCAGCGGAATCCACTCCTCCACCGACTTGATGTAAGCGTCGGAGTCGTAATTGATCACTCCGTCCCGATCGAGAATCAGCAGTTTCAACAGCAATCCCTCAACCCAGCAGCGAAATGTCGGCAACGCCCAGGAACAGGCCACGCAGACGCGCCAGCAGCGCGTAACGGTTGGCCCGCACATTGGCGTCTTCGGCATTGACCATCACCGCGTCGAAGAACGCGTCGACCGGCTCGCGCAGGGCGGCCAGGCGTGCCAGCGATTCGTTGTACTGACGCGCAGCAGCCATTGGCTGTACAGCCTGGTCAGCCTGCTGGATCGCCGAGTACAGCGAGAACTCGTTGGCGTTGTCGAAGTACTTGGCCTGGACTTCGGTCGGCACGGAGCCTTCGACTTTGCTCAGCAGGTTCGACACACGCTTGTTCACCGCCGCCAGGGCTGCCGCTTCCGGCAGTTTGCGGAAGGCCTGAACCGCTTGCACACGCTGGTCGAAGTCCAGCGCCGAACCCGGCTTCAGGGCACGTACCGACAGGTAGGTGGCGACATCCACGCCTTCGTCTTCGTAACGCGCACGCAGACGGTCGAAGATGAATTCCAGTACCGCGTCGTTCAGGCCGGCAGCCTTGACCTTGGCACCGAACGCATTCACGGCGAATGCCACGGCGTCGTTCAGGTCCAGATCCAGTTGTTTCTCGATCAGGATCCGCAGCACGCCCAGTGCCGCACGGCGCAGGGCATACGGGTCTTTGCTGCCGGTCGGCAGCATGCCGATGCCGAAGATGCCGACCAGGGTGTCGAGCTTGTCGGCGATGGCCACAGCCGCACCGGTCAGGGTGGCTGGCAGTTCAGCGCCGGCACCGCGTGGCATGTATTGCTCGTTCAGCGCCAGCGCAACGTCTTGCGGCTCGCCGTCATTGAGGGCGTAGTAGTAGCCGGCGACACCTTGCATCTCAGGGAACTCGCCGACCATTTCGGTGGCCAGGTCGCATTTGGACAGCAGACCTGCGCGGGCAGCCCACGAAGCGTTGCCGCCGATGCGCGCCGCGATGTAAGCCGCCAGTCGGGAAACTCGCTCGGCCTTGTCGTAGACGCTGCCGAGTTTTTCCTGGAACACCACGTTCTGCAGGCGATCGTTGAACGCTTCGAGCTTCTGCTTCTTGTCCTGCTTGAAGAAGAACTCGGCGTCGGTCAGACGTGGGCGAACCACCTTCTCGTTACCGGCGATGATCTGCTGCGGGTCTTTGGATTCGATGTTGGCCACAGTGATGAAGCGTGGCAGCAACTTGCCATCGGCATCCAGCAGGCAGAAGTACTTCTGGTTGTCCTGCATGGTGGTGATCAGCGCTTCCTGCGGCACGTCGAGGAAACGTTCCTCGAACGAGCACACCAGCGGCACCGGCCACTCGACCAGCGCAGTCACTTCGTCGAGCAGCGCCGGCGGCACGATCGCGGTGCCTTCCTGACGGGTCGCCAGCTCTTCGGTGCGCTTGCTGATGATCTCGCGACGCTCGTTGGCGTCGGCCAGCACGTAGGCGGCACGCAGGTCGGCCAGGTAGCTCGACGGCGAACCGATGCGCACGCTTTGCGGGTGGTGGAAACGGTGGCCACGGGATTCACGGCCAGCCTTCTGCGCGAGGATCGTGCAGTCGATGACCTGGTCGCCGAGCAGCATCACCAGCCATTGGGTCGGACGTACGAACTCTTCCTTGCGAGCACCCCAACGCATGCGTTTCGGGATCGGCAGGTCGTTCAGCGAGTCTTCGACAATGGTCGGCAACAGGCTGGCGGTCGGCTTGCCGGCGATGTTCTGGCTGTAGCGCAGTTTCGGACCGCTCTGATCGATTTCGCTCAGCTCGACGCCGCACTTCTTGGCAAAGCCCAGTGCCGCTTGAGTCGGGTTGCCGTCGGCATCGAACGCCGCCTGACGTGGCGGGCCGTCGAGGTTGATGCTGCGATCCGGCTGCTGGGTGGCCAGCGCGGTGATCAGCACAGCCAGACGACGCGGCGCGGCGTAGACGGTTTTGGTCTCGTAATTCAGACCGGCAGCTTGCAGGCCCTTGTCGATACCGGCCAGGAACGCTTCGGCCAGGGTGTTCAGGGCTTTGGGTGGCAGTTCTTCGGTGCCCAGTTCAACCAGAAAATCTTGAGCACTCATTGTGCAGCCTCCAGCTTGGCCAGTACTTCGTCACGCAGGTCCGGGGTTGCCATCGCGAAGCCCAGCTTGGCGCGGGCCAGCAGGTAGGCTTGGGCGACGGAACGCGCCAGGGTGCGAACGCGCAGAATGTATTGCTGACGCGCAGTCACCGAGATCGCCCGGCGTGCATCCAGCAGGTTGAAGGTGTGCGAGGCCTTCAGGACCATTTCGTAGCTTGGCAACGGCAGCGGCTGGTCGAGTTCGATCAGGCGCTTGGCTTCGCTTTCATAGAAGTCGAACAGTTCGAACAGCTTGTCGACGTTGGCGTGTTCGAAGTTGTAGGTGGACTGCTCCACTTCGTTCTGGTGGAACACGTCGCCGTAGGTCACTTTGCCGAACGGACCGTCAGCCCAGACCAGGTCGTAGACCGAGTCCACGCCTTGCAGGTACATGGCCAGACGTTCGAGGCCATAGGTGATCTCGCCGGTCACCGGGTAGCACTCGATGCCGCCCGCCTGCTGGAAGTAAGTGAACTGGGTCACTTCCATGCCGTTCAGCCAGACTTCCCAGCCCAGACCCCAGGCGCCGAGGGTCGGCGATTCCCAGTTGTCTTCGACGAAGCGGATGTCGTGGACCAGCGGGTCCAGGCCGACATGCTTGAGGGAGCCCAGGTACAGTTCCTGGAAGTTGTCCGGGTTCGGCTTCAGGACCACCTGGAACTGGTAGTAGTGCTGCAGACGGTTCGGGTTTTCGCCGTAACGGCCGTCAGTCGGACGGCGGCTTGGCTGCACGTAAGCGGCGTTCCAGGTTTCCGGGCCGATGGCGCGCAGGAATGTCGCGGTGTGGAAAGTGCCGGCGCCTACTTCCATATCGTAGGGCTGAAGTACCACACAACCTTGCTCGGCCCAGTATTGCTGGAGCGCGAGGATCAAGTCTTGGAAGGTACGCACGGCTGGCGTAGGCTGGCTCACGAAATTCACCTGTTTCTTGGGCTGCGATTTAAAGAGCGGGAGTATACCCGATTCAGTCGCACCTCCACCCCCTGGAGCCTTATGCCACGCTGCTTTTGGTGCAACGAAGATCCGCTGTACATGGCTTACCACGATCAGGAGTGGGGCACGCCGCTACGCGATGCGCAGGGTTTGTTCGAGTTGCTTTTGCTCGAAGGGTTCCAGGCCGGGCTTTCGTGGATCACCGTGCTGCGCAAGCGCGAGCGATATCGCGAGGTGTTGTTCGGCTTTGACGTACAGCGCGTGGCGCAGATGAGCGACGCGGAAATCGACGAACTGATGCTCGATCCGGGGATTATCCGCAACCGTCTCAAACTCAATGCCGCCCGGCGCAACGCCCAGGCCTGGCTGGCGCTGGAAGACCCGGTGGCGTTCCTCTGGTCGTTTGTGGATAACCGGCCGGTGATCAATCATTTCAAGGATCGCAGCGAAGTCCCGGCCATCACCCCGCAAGCCGTGGCCATGAGCAAAGGCCTGAAAAAGGCCGGTTTCACCTTCGTCGGACCGACCATCTGCTACGCGCTGATGCAGGCCTCGGGCATGGTCATGGATCACACTCAGGACTGCGACCGCTACGCGCAGCTCGTCAACGCCGGTTAGAATGGCCGCCTCGCGCACAGCACAAGATCAGGAGTGACCTGTGGAAAAGTTTAAAGGCGCCATGCTGGTTGGCGCTCTGCGGCTGTTTGCCCTGCTTCCGTGGCGGGCCGTGCAGGCCGTGGGTTCGGCGATCGGCTGGATCATGTGGAAAACCCCCAACCGTTCCCGCGATGTGGTGCGGATCAACCTCGCTAAATGTTTTCCACAGATGGACCCGGCCGAACGCGAGCGTCTGGTCGGCCAGAGCCTCAAGGACATCGGCAAGTCCCTGACCGAAAGCGCTTGCGCCTGGATCTGGCCGGCCCAGCGTTCCATCGACCTGGTGCGCGAAGTCGAAGGCCTCGACATCCTCAAGGAGGCGCTGGCGTCGGGTAAAGGTGTGGTTGGCATCACCAGTCACCTGGGCAACTGGGAAGTGCTCAATCACTTCTATTGCAGCCAGTGCAAACCGATCATTTTCTACCGCCCGCCCAAGCTCAAGGCTGTGGATGAATTGCTGCGCAAGCAGCGGGTGCAATTGGGCAACCGCGTGGCGGCGTCGACCAAGGAAGGCATCCTCAGTGTCATCAAGGAGGTGCGCAAGGGCGGTCAGGTGGGGATTCCTGCGGACCCGGAGCCGGCGGAATCGGCCGGGATCTTCGTGCCGTTCTTCGCCACTCAGGCCCTGACCAGCAAGTTCGTGCCGAACATGCTCGCTGGCGGCAAAGCCGTCGGGGTGTTCCTGCATGCCCTGCGCCTGCCGGACGGTTCCGGCTACAAGGTGATCCTCGAAGCGGCGCCGGAAGCCATGTACAGCACCGACACCGAAACCTCCTGCGCAGCGATGAGCCAAGTGGTCGAGCGTTATGTGGCGGCTTATCCGAGCCAGTACATGTGGAGCATGAAACGCTTCAAGAAGCGTCCGCCGGGCGAGGCGCGCTGGTACTGAGCGGCGCTATGCAATTGTGGATAACCTGAAAAATGGGTTATCCACAGCCGTCACGGCTTCTGCCGATCGAGCTTCTTCAGAAACACCGTCATTTCCTTCTCGGCCTGCTTGTCGCCATGGGCCCGGGCCGCTTCCAGACCCTGCTCCCAGGCCTGCCGCGCAGCCGCCAGATCACCCAGCGCCAGTTGCGCCTTGCCTAGCAGTTTCCAAGCAGCCGAATACTTCGGATCGAAGCCGACACACCGCTGGAAATGCTCGGCCGCCTTCGCGTTTTCTCCCAGATCCAGATAACCCTTGCCGAGTCCGAAGCGCAGCAGCGAGTTATCCACACCCTTGGCGAGCATTTTTTCCAGGGATTCGATCATCGGTCTCGCCTCTTGGTCGCTCAGAAGAAACTCAGGCCCACGTGGAACAGCTTCTCCACATCGCGAATGTGCTTTTTATCCACAAGGAACAGGATCACATGGTCGCCCGCTGCGATCACCGTGTCGTCATGGGCGATGATCACTTCTTCATCGCGGATGATCGCGCCGATGGTGGTGCCCGGCGGCAGTGCGATGTTTTCGATGGCCTTGCCGATGACCTTGCTCGACTTCGAATCGCCATGAGCCACCGCTTCGATGGCCTCAGCCGCACCCCGGCGCAGGGAGTGTACGCTGACGATATCGCCGCGCCGCACATGGGCCAGCAAGGTACCGATGGTCGCCAGTTGCGGGCTGATGGCGATGTCGATGTCGCCGCCCTGGATCAGGTCGACGTAGGCCGGGTTGTTGATGATCGTCATCACCTTCTTCGCCCCCAGACGCTTGGCCAGCAGCGACGACATGATGTTGGCTTCGTCATCGTTGGTCAGCGCGAGGAAGATGTCGGCGTCGGCAATGTTCTCTTCCAGCAGCAAGTCGCGATCCGACGCACTGCCCTGCAGCACCACGGTGCTGTCGAGGGTGTCGGAGAGATAACGACAGCGCGCCGGGTTCATCTCGATGATCTTCACCTGATAGCGGCTTTCGATGGCCTCGGCCAGGCGTTCGCCGATCTGCCCGCCGCCGGCGATGACGATGCGCTTGTAGGTTTCGTCGAGGCGGCGCATTTCGCTCATCACAGCGCGAATGTTCTCACGGGCGGCGATGAAGAAGACTTCGTCGTCGGCCTCGATCACCGTGTCGCCTTGAGGAAGAATCGGACGGTCGCGGCGGAAAATGGCGGCTACCCGGGTTTCCACATTCGGCATGTGCTCGCGCAACTGGCGCAGTTGCTGACCCACCAGCGGCCCGCCGTAGTAGGCGCGCACCGCGACCAGTTGCGCCTGGCCTTCGGCGAAGTCGATCACCTGCAAGGCGCCAGGGTGCTGGATCAGGCGTTTGATGTAGTTTGTGACGACCTGCTCGGGACTGATCAGCACGTCGACCGGAATCGCTTCGTTCTGGAACAGTTGCTCCTCGCGGGTCAGGTACGAGGCTTCGCGCACCCGGGCGATCTTGGTCGGGGTGTGGAACAGGGTGTGGGCGACCTGGCAGGCGACCATGTTGGTTTCGTCGCTGTTGGTCACCGCCACCAGCATGTCGGCGTCGTCGGCACCGGCCTGACGCAGCACGGTCGGCAGCGAGCCACGGCCCTGCACGGTGCGGATATCGAGGCGGTCGCCAAGGTCGCGCAGACGGTCGCCATCGGTGTCGACCACGGTGATGTCGTTGGCTTCGCTGGCCAGATGTTCAGCCAGCGAACCGCCGACCTGTCCCGCTCCGAGGATGATGATTTTCATCCAGTCACTCCGTTGAATCCGTTTAGCCGCGCGCGGCAGCGATCTTGATCAGCTTGGCGTAGTAGAACCCGTCATGCCCGCCCTGCTGGGCCAGCAATTGGCGACCGTGGGGCTGTTTGATCCCGGCCTGCGTGGCCAGATCCAGTTCCCGGGCGCCCGGCGTGCGCTCAAGGAACGCGGCGATGACTTCGGTGTTCTCGGTCGGCAGGGTCGAGCAGGTGGCGTAGAGCAGGATGCCGCCCACTTCGAGGGTTTTCCACATGGCGTCGAGCAACTCGCCTTGCAGTTGCGCGAGGGCTGCGATGTCGTCGGCCTGGCGGGTCAGCTTGATGTCCGGATGACGACGGATCACCCCGGTGGCCGAGCACGGCGCGTCGAGCAGGATCCGCTGGAACGGTTTGCCGTCCCACCATGCGGCCGTGTCGCGACCGTCGGCGGCGATCAGTTCGGCGCTCAGACCGAGGCGTTCGAGGTTTTCCTTCACTCGCACCAGACGCTTGGCTTCCAGGTCCACCGCCACCACACCGGCGAGGGCCGGTTCGGCTTCGAGGATGTGGCACGTCTTGCCGCCCGGCGCACAGCAGGCGTCCAGCACTCGCTGGCCCGGCGCGAGGTCGAGCAGGTCGGCGGCCAATTGTGCAGCTTCGTCCTGCACGCTGATCCAGCCTTCGGCGAAGCCTGGCAGGCTGCGCACATCGGCAGCGGCCTCCAGCACGATGCCGTCGCGGCTGAACGTACACGGCTGGGCGGCGATACCCGCTTCAGTCAGCAGACCGAGGTAGGCGTCGCGGCTGCGATGACGGCGATTGACCCGCAGAATCATCGGCGGATGTGCGTTGTTGGCTTCGCAGATGGCTTCCCACTGTTCAGGCCAGAAAGCCTTCAGGGATTTTTGCAGCCAGCGCGGGTGAGCGGTGCGCACCACCGGATCGCGTTCCAGCTCGGCGAAGATCGCCTCACTTTCACGCTGGGCATTGCGCAGCACGGCGTTGAGCAGACCTTTGGCCCAAGGCTTTTTCAGCTTGTCGGCGCAACCGACGGTTTCGCCGATGGCGGCGTGTGGCGGGACGCGGGTGTAGAGCAGTTGATAGAGACCGACCAGCAGCAACGCCTCGACATCGGCGTCCGCCGCTTTGAACGGCTTCTGCAGCAGTTTTTCCGCCAGCGCCGACAAACGTGGCTGCCAACGGGCGGTGCCAAATGCCAGATCCTGAGTGAAGCCGCGATCGCGATCCTCGACCTTGTCCAGTTGCGTCGGCAGGGAGCTGTTGAGCGAAGCCTTGCCGCTCAGGACTGCAGCGAGTGCCTTGGCGGCGGCCAGACGCGGGTTCATTGCGCGTCCACCGCTGCGCCCAGCACGGTGCCGGTGGCGAATTTCTCACGACGGCTGTTGAACAGATCGCTGAAGTTCAGCGCCTTGCCGCCGGGCAATTGCAGACGGGTCAGGCACAGCGCCTGATCGCCGCACGCGACGAGCAGGCCGTCCTTGCTGGCGCCGAGGATGGTGCCCGGCGCGCCTTTGCCGTCGGCCAGTGTTGCCGCCAGCACTTTCAGCGCTTCGCCGTTGAGCGTGCTGTGGGTGATCGGCCACGGGTTGAAGGCGCGGACCAGACGTTCCAGCTCAACGGCCGGGCGGCTCCAGTCGATGCGTGCTTCGTCCTTGTTCAGTTTGTGCGCGTAGGTGGCGAGTTCGTCGTTCTGCACTTCGCCTTCCAGGGTGCCAGCGGCCAGACCGGCAATCGCTTGCACCACGGCAGGCGGGCCCATTTCGGCGAGACGGTCATGGAGGCTGCCACCGGTGTCTTCGGCGCTGATCGGGGTCACGACTTTAAGCAGCATCGGCCCGGTATCGAGGCCGGCTTCCATGCGCATCACGGTCACACCGCTTTCGGCGTCGCCCGCTTCCACGGCGCGCTGGATCGGCGCCGCACCGCGCCAGCGTGGCAGCAGCGAGGCATGGCTGTTGATGCAGCCCAGGCGCGGAATATCCAGCACCGCTTGCGGCAGGATCAGGCCGTAGGCAACCACCACCATCAAATCCGGTTTCAGCGCAGCAAGCTCGGCCTGAGCGTCAGCGTTGCGCAGGGTCGGTGGCTGCAACACCTGGATATTGTTTTCCAGGGCGAGCTGTTTGACCGGGCTCGGCATCAGTTTTTGCCCACGACCGGCCGGGCGATCCGGTTGGGTGTAGACCGCAACGATCTCGTAAGGGCTGTCCAGCAGGGCCTTGAGGTGTTCGGCGGCGAATTCCGGGGTGCCGGCAAAAACGATGCGCAGTGGCTCAGTCATGGGGGGAATCTCATAAAAAGAAAAAGGCTTGCCGCAGCAAGCCTTTGGAGAGGGGCATCAAGCGTTCTGGCGGTGCTGCTTTTCCAGTTTCTTCTTGATCCGGTCGCGTTTGAGCGTGGACAGGTAATCGACGAACAACTTGCCGTTGAGGTGGTCGCATTCGTGCTGGATGCACACCGCGAGCAGGCCTTCGGCGATCAGTTCGTAAGGCTTGCCGTCACGGTCCAGAGCCTTGATTTTGACCTTCTGCGGGCGGTCGACATTTTCGTAGAAGCCCGGCACCGAGAGGCAGCCTTCCTGGTATTGCTCCATTTCGTCGGTCAGCGGTTCGAACTCGGGGTTGATGAACACCCGGGGTTCGGTGCGGTCTTCGGAAAGGTCCATCACGACGATACGTTTGTGCACGTTGACCTGGGTCGCGGCGAGGCCGATGCCCGGCGCTTCATACATTGTTTCAAACATGTCATCGACCAGCTGACGCACTTCGTCGTCCACTACAGCCACAGGTTTGGCGATAGTGCGCAGACGCGGGTCCGGAAATTCGAGGATGTTCAAAATGGCCATAAGCTTGATTGCTGCACGTGTGAGGTAAAGTCGGGCGATGGCCTGGCGGGTCCGAAGATGCAGGCTACCGTTGTGAAACGTAGCTCCTTGCTTTCAAGCATAGAGCAGGGAGCGAGCCACGGGGGCTCTGGCGTTTCACGCGAACGCACATAATAAAGGGATTCACCGCATGAGGAAATCACTACTCGCCCTGCTGTTTCTGGCCTCGGCCGGCGCTGCGCACGGGCAAGTGCAACTCAAGGAAGGTTTTCCACAGCAATACACGGTGGTTTCGGGGGATACGCTCTGGGACATCTCCGGTAAATATTTGCGCGAACCGTGGCAGTGGCCACAGCTGTGGCGGGCCAATCCGCAGATCGAAAACCCCAACCTGATCTATCCCGGCGACACGCTGACGCTCAGCTACGTCAACGGCCAGCCACGCCTGACCCTCAATCGCGGGGAGTCGCGCGGCACCATCAAGCTGTCGCCACGCATCCGTACCAGTCCGGTAGCGGAGGCGATTCCGAGCATTCCGCTCAAATCCATCAACAGCTTTCTGCTGAGCAACCGCATCGTCGACAAGGTCGAGGACTTCGACAAGGCGCCGTACATCGTCGCCGGCGATGCCGAGCGGGTGCTCAGCGGCACCGGCGACCGGATCTTCGCCCGCGGGCATTTCGACCCGAACCAGCCGGTCTACGGCATCTTCCGCCAGGGCAAGGTCTACACCGATCCGCAGAGCAAGGAGTTTCTGGGGATCAACGCCGACGATATCGGCGGCGGTGAAATCGTCGCCACCGAAGGCGACGTCGCCACCCTCGCCCTGCAACGCACCACACAGGAAGTGCGCCTCGGCGACCGTCTGTTCAGTGGCGAAGAGCGTTCGATCAACTCGACGTTCATGCCCAGCGCTCCCACCACCGACATCAATGGCCTGATCATCGACGTGCCACGCGGCGTCACGCAGATCGGCGCGATGGATGTAGTGACACTGAACAAGGGCAAGCGCGACGGTCTGGCCGAAGGCAACGTGCTGGTGGTGATGAAAACCGGGGAAACCGTGCGTGACCGGATCACCGGCCAGCCGCTGAAAATCCCCGACGAGCGCGCCGGATTGCTGATGGTGTTCCGCACCTACGACAAGCTCAGTTATGGCCTGGTGTTGAACGCATCGCGCTCGCTGGCGGTGCTGGACAAGGTGCGAAATCCTTAGCTGGCTTCACAAGTTACCAACAGAGTTATCCACAGCTTGTTCCGAAAGGTTCGGGCCTTATAACGATCAAGGATGATCCATGATGATGCCTGTCTCTCCATCGGTTTCGCCGGCGGAGCTCGAAGCGCGCCTGCGCCTGCACCGCTTGCCGGAAATCGGTCCCAAGCGTTTCACCAAACTGCTCGAAGCCTTCGGCTGTGCCTCGAAGGCAATCAGCGCGCCCGCCAGCGCCTGGCGCTCGCTGGGTTTGCCGGCGGCTTGTGCCGAGGCCCGCCGCTGTCCTGAAGTTCGCGACGGCGCCAGCCACGCATTGCGCTGGCTAGAGCGGCCGGAGCAACATTTGTTGATGTGGGATCACCCGGATTACCCGGCTTTGCTGGCGCAGATTCCCGACCCGCCACCCTTGCTGTTCGTCGCTGGCGACCCACGGATCCTGGAAAAACCGCAACTGGCGATGGTCGGCAGTCGCCGCGCTTCACGACCGGGCATGGACACCGCCACGGCATTTTCCCGCAGTCTGGCCGGAGCCGGTTTTGTCATCACCAGTGGCCTGGCGCTGGGCATCGATGCCGCCGTGCACCAAGGCGCGCTCGACGTTGGCGGGCAAACCGTGGGTGTGCTGGGCACCGGTCTGGAAAAATTTTATCCACAGCGCAACCGGCGGCTGGCGGACACGATGATTGCCTCGGGCAGTGCGTTGATTTCGGAGTTTCCACTGGACGCCGGGCCGACGGCGAGCAACTTCCCCAGGCGCAACCGGATCATCAGCGGCTTGTCACTCGGCGTACTGGTGGTCGAGGCCAGTGTTGCCAGCGGTTCGCTGATCACCGCGCGGCTGGCGGCGGAACAGGGTCGCGAGGTGTACGCCATTCCGGGTTCGATCCATCACCCCGGCGCCCGGGGTTGTCATCAGTTGATCCGTGATGGAGCGGTGCTGGTGGAAACCATCGAACACATCCTCGAAGCCCTGCGTGGCTGGCAGCACTTGTCGGGATCCACCTCTGCAACGGCTACGGACAATCCGTTGCTGCGCCTGCTGCACGCGGCGCCCCATACCAGCGAGGGCCTGGCCGACAGCAGTGGCTGGGCGTTGCCAAAAGTACTGGCGGCATTGACCGAACTGGAGATGGAGGGCCGCGCCGTGTGCGAAAACGGCCGCTGGTTTGCGCGGGTAAGCTAGGTTTTACATTGAAGATCGGTAAACTGCGCAAAACCTGTTTGCGGAGAGTTTTTCATGGTCAACAGTTGGCGTGTGCAACAAGCCGCACGAGAGATTCGCGCCGGGGCGGTGATTGCCTATCCAACCGAAGCCGTCTGGGGGCTGGGGTGCGATCCTTGGAATGAAGAAGCGGTGGATCGTCTGTTGGCGATCAAGAACCGATCGGTGGACAAGGGGTTGATTCTGGTCGCCGACAACATTCGTCAGTTCGACTTCCTGTTCGAGGACTTCCCCCAGGACTGGATCGATCGCATGGCCAGCACTTGGCCAGGGCCGAACACCTGGCTGGTGCCGCATCAGAACCTGTTGCCGGAGTGGGTGACCGGGGTGCATGACACCGTGGCGCTGCGGGTCAGCGATCATCCGCAGGTGCGGGATCTGTGCTCGCTGGTGGGGCCGTTGATCTCGACCTCGGCCAATCCGCAGGGCCGGCCGGCGGCGAAGAGTCGATTGCGGGTCGAGCAGTATTTCCGTGGTCAGGTCGATCTGGTGTTGGGTGGAGTGCTCGGTGGGCGCAAAAACCCGAGCCTGATTCGCGATCTGGCGACCGGCAGGGTTGTACGCCCGTCCTGAAATCCGAAAAGCCTGGTGGCGGGGAGCTTGCTCCCCGCCACCATCGGTTTTATGGCAACAGAACAGTCGAACCCGTCGTGCGCCGCGCTGACAACTCGGTCTGCGCCTTGGCCGCCTCAGCCAGTGGATAACGCTGGCTGATATCCACTTTCAGCTTGCCGCTGGTGATCATCCCGAACAGCTCGTCCGCCATGCGTTGCAGGTTCTCTGCGTTGTTGGCGTAGGTCGCCAGCGTCGGCCGGGTCACGTACAGCGAACCTTTTGCCGCGAGAATCCCCAGGTTCAC
The DNA here is from genome assembly GCF_017491585.1 of Pseudomonas sp. 58(2021). Lineage (NCBI taxonomy): Bacteria > Pseudomonadati > Pseudomonadota > Gammaproteobacteria > Pseudomonadales > Pseudomonadaceae > Pseudomonas > Pseudomonas sp. 58(2021). Next base: position 4,294 of record NZ_JAFGYZ010000007.1, on the reverse strand, counting down.
CCCGTCCACCGCACCCGAGGCGTTGCCGAAGCTCACCAACAGGCCACGGGGCGCCACGCTGTCCAGCGATGCCGGCCAGGTGTCCTTGCCGACGCCGTCATAGACCACCGGGACTTTCTTCCCGTCGGTCAATTCCAGCACCCGCTGGGCGACGTTTTCGTGGCTGTAGTCGATGGTTTCCCAGGCGCCATGGGCCTTGGCCAATTCGGCTTTCGCTTGCGAGCTGACGGTGCCGATCAGCTTCACGCCCAAAGCCTTGGCCCATTGGCAGGCGAGCAAACCGACGCCGCCGGCCGCCGCGTGGAACAGAATGGTTTCGCCGCCCTTGAGTTCATAGGTCTGGCGCAGCAGGTACTGCACGGTCAGGCCCTTGAGCATCACGCCGGCCGCGGTTTCGAAACTGATGGCGTCCGGCAGGTGCACCAGATTCGCTTCGGGCAGGACGTGGACATCGCTATAAGCACCCAGTGGACCACTGCCATAAGCCACGCGGTCACCGACCTTGAACCGGGTGACCTCGCTGCCCGCTGCTTCGACGATGCCCGCGCCTTCCGCCCCCAAACCCGACGGCAAGGCCGGTGGCGCGTACAGACCGCTGCGGTAGTAGGTGTCGATGAAGTTCAGACCGATGGCCTTGTTGCTCACGCGAACCTGCTGCGGGCCGGGTTCGGCGGGCTGATAGTCAACGTATTCGAGCACTTCGGGGCCGCCGTGGGCGCGGAACTGGATTCGCTTGGCCATCTGCCTACTCCTTGGGATGATTTGGAAGGCCCCTATCGAACCCCCATGCTTGATCTTCGTCAACTGCGGCGTGCCGGCCTGCGATGGTATGCTACGCGCCCATTTGCGCCGCCCCCCTTGCCCACGGGGCGATGCCCGATCCAAGGTGATGCCATGACGACCCGCACCGACGCCGTAAAGGCCTATCTGCTCGACCTGCAAGACCGCATCTGCGCCGCGCTGGAAACTGAAGACGGCGGCACGCGCTTCGTCGAAGACGCCTGGACTCGTGCGGCCGGCGGCGGCGGTCGCACCCGGGTGATCGAGAACGGCACGGTGATCGAAAAGGGCGGCGTCAACTTTTCCCACGTCTTCGGCAGCGGTCTGCCACCGTCCGCCAGCGCCCATCGACCGGAACTGGCCGGGCGCGGTTTCGAAGCCCTCGGCGTGTCGTTGGTGATCCACCCGCACAACCCGCATGTGCCGACGTCCCACGCCAATGTGCGCTTTTTCATCGCCGAGAAGGAAGGTGAAGAACCGGTCTGGTGGTTCGGCGGTGGCTTCGACCTGACCCCGTACTACGGCAACGAGGAAGACTGCATCCACTGGCACCGCGTCGCCGAGCAGGCCTGCGCGCCGTTCGGCCCGGACGTCTACCCGCGCTACAAGGCCTGGTGCGACACCTATTTCCACATCAAGCATCGCCACGAGCCGCGCGGCATCGGCGGCCTGTTCTTCGATGACCTGAACGAGTGGGACTTCGACACCAGTTTCGCCTTCATGCGCGCCATCGGCGATGCGTACATCGACGCTTACCTGCCGATCGTGCAACGGCGCAAGAACGACGCCTTCACCGCCAAACAGCGCGAGTTCCAGGAATTCCGCCGCGGTCGCTACGTCGAGTTCAACCTGGTTTACGACCGTGGCACCCTGTTCGGCCTGCAATCGGGCGGGCGCACCGAGTCGATCCTGATGTCGCTGCCGCCGCAAGTGCGTTGGGCCTACGACTGGAAAGCCGAGCCGGGCAGCGAAGAAGCGCGCCTGACCGAGTACTTCCTGCAAGACCGCGACTGGCTGGCCCGGGCCTGAGGACTTCTGATGGATCGTTACGTCGTTTTCGGTAACCCGATCGGCCACAGCAAGTCGCCGATGATTCACAAACTGTTCGCCGAACAGACCGGGCAAAGCCTCGATTACAGCACCCTGCTGGCACCGCTCGACGATTTTTCCGGCTGCGCCACGGCGTTTTTCCAGGACGGTCGCGGTGCCAACGTGACCGTTCCGTTCAAGGAAGATGCCTGCCGCCTGGCCAACAGCCTGACCGACCGTGCCCAACGCGCCGGCGCGGTGAACACTTTGAGCAAACTGGCCGACGGCACCTTGCTCGGTGATAACACCGACGGTGCCGGGCTGGTGCGGGACCTGACGGTCAACGCCGGGTTCAGCCTCACCGGCAAACGCATTCTGCTGCTCGGCGCCGGTGGCGCGGTACGCGGTGCGCTGGAGCCGTTGCTGGCGGAGAAACCGGCCTCGGTGATCATCGCCAACCGCACAGTGGACAAGGCCGAGCTGCTGGCCGAACTGTTTTGCGACCTGGGGCCGGTGTCGGCCAGTGGTTACGACTGGTTGCGCGAACCGGTAGACGTAATCATCAACGCCACGTCTGCCAGCCTCACCGGCGATGTGCCGCCGATTGCCCCAAGCCTGATCGAGCCGGGCAAGACGCTGTGCTACGACATGATGTACGGCAAGGAGCCAACCGCGTTTTGCCGCTGGGCCAGCGAACACGGCGCAGGCGTGGTGATGGATGGTTTGGGCATGCTGGCCGAACAGGCTGCCGAAGCCTTTTTCCTGTGGCGTGGCGTACGTCCCGACACTGCGCCGGTACTGGCGGAATTGCGTCGGCAGTTGGCGCTGTAAGGCGCCCTCAGTCCTCGAAGCGTATCGGGCATTTCTCCGCCCCTTCGAGTTTGCGCAACTCCTCCACCACCTGCGGTCGCGCCTGACGCAAGGTCAGGCTGCGATCCTGGCGCAACAGGCGCCGGGCTTCCTGATGGAGCATTTCCACGCCTGAATAGTCGATGAAGTTGATCTGTTGCGCCTCGATCACCACCCGCGCGCCATGCATCCGTTGCAAGCGCACTTGCAGATAGTGGCTGGCGCCGAAAAAGATCGAGCCGCCGACCCGCAGTACATCGTCTTCGCCATCGCGCCAATGCTGCACTCTCGGCTGCGACGTGCGCTTTAGGTAGAAAAACAGCGACGCCAGCACCCCGGCGTAAATGGCCGTCTGCAATTCCAGCAGCAACGTGGCGACGCAGGTCAGGCTCATCACCACGAACTCGGCCCGGCTGACCCGCAGCAACGCACGAATGCCGCGATGATCCACCAGTCCCCAGGCGATCAGCAGAATGCTGCCGGCCATGGCCGGGATCGGAATATGCGCGATCAGTCCGGCACCGAAAATCGCGAACAACGCCACCCACAACGCCGAAAACACCCCGGCCAGCGGCGAACAGGCCCCTGCCTCATAGCTCAGCCCGGATCGGGTGAATGAGCCGGCGGACAACGATCCCGAAAAGAACGCCCCGACAATGTTCGACAGCCCCTGCGCGCGGACTTCCTGGTTGGCGTCGAGCAGCTGTTGCGAGCGCGCGGAAATCGAACGGGCAATCGACAGGCTGGTGACCAGCCCGAGCATGCCCACTGCCACGGCGCTGGGCAGCAGGCGCAGGATCAGGTCCATATCCAGTGGCAATCCACTGAACGGCGGCAAGCGCCCGACAAACGCGCTGACCAAGTGAACGTGACCAAACATCGCCGGCCACAGCCACACCACCAGACTGCCGAGCACCAAGGTCATCAACAGCGTCGGCCAGCGTGGCAGCCATTGTTTGAGCAACGCACCGACCACCACCGTGGCGACACCGAGGACCAGCGACGGTTTATCCACCGCCCCGAGATGGCGCAGCAGATCCATCAGGCTGGCCAGCGCCGTGGCCTTGGCCGGCAGATCCAGCCCCAGCAGATTCGGCAACTGGCCGATGGCAATCACCACCGCCGCGCCGAGGGTGAAACCCAGCACCACGGAATGCGAGACGAAATTCACCAGCGCGCCGAAGCGCAACAGACCGAGCAGCCACTGGAAAATCCCGGCAAGGAAGGTCAGCAGCAGGATCAGGGTGATGTAGTCCTGCGACGCCGGCACGGCCAGTGGACTGACACTGGCGAACAGCACAATCGAAATCGCGGCCGTCGGCCCGCAAATCAGATGCCACGACGAGCCCCACAGACAAGCGATCAACACCGGCACGATGGCGGCGTAGAGCCCGTATTCCGGTGGGAGACCGGCGATCAGTGCGTAGGCAATCGACTGGGGCAACGCGAGAATCGCCCCGCTGAGACCGACGACCAGGTCTCGCCCGACGCTGGCGCGGGTCTGCCGGGGCAGCCAGGCCAGAAAGGGGAAAAGTGAGCGGCGGCTGGGGAGGGCCATGGATCCTCTCGGTTTGGGATTGGTGGTGTGTGAAGGGTATCAGGGTGTCAGTCAGGAAAAGCCCCCTCACCCTAACCC
>NZ_JAFGYZ010000075.1:0-255 GCF_017491585.1 Pseudomonas sp. 58(2021) | reverse complement strand
AAAGCTTAGAAATGAGCATTCCATCAGTGTGATGATGAATGTTGATTTCTAGTCTTTGACTGGATCGTTCTTTAAAAATTTGGGTATGTGATAGAAAGATAGACTGAACGTTACTTTCACTGGTAACAGATCAGGCTAAGGTAAAATTTGTGAGTTCTCTTAGTTGAGAAATTCGAATTTTCGGCGAATGTCGTCTTCACAGTATAACCAGATTGCTTGGGGTTATATGGTCAAGTGAAGAAGCGCATACGGTGG
>NZ_JAFGYZ010000074.1:0-255 GCF_017491585.1 Pseudomonas sp. 58(2021) | reverse complement strand
CCACCGTATGCGCTTCTTCACTTGACCATATAACCCCAAGCAATCTGGTTATACTGTGAAGACGACATTCGCCGAAAATTCGAATTTCTCAACTAAGAGAACTCACAAATTTTACCTTAGCCTGATCCGTTACCAGTGAAAGTAACGTTCAGTCTATCTTTCTATCACATACCCAAATTTTTAAAGAACGATCCAGTCAAAGACTAGAAATCAACATTCATCATCACACTGATGGAATGCTCATTTCTAAGCTTT
>NZ_JAFGYZ010000073.1:0-255 GCF_017491585.1 Pseudomonas sp. 58(2021) | reverse complement strand
AGACGTCCCCCAAACGTTGTGCTGACGAGGTGGAGAAGCAGATTCTGACCGTGAGTCGGGAGTACGCGGCTTGGGGCGCTCGCAAGCTCAAACGCGTGCTGGAAGACAAAGGTTTAGCGATGCCTTCAGTCAGTACTGTGCATGCAGTTTTACAGCGTCATTCGCGCGTTGATCCAAAGGCTGCTGAGATCAAACCGTTTATCCGGTTCGAGCATGAAGCGCCCAACGATCTCTGGCAGATGGACTTCAAGGGCC
>NZ_JAFGYZ010000072.1:0-259 GCF_017491585.1 Pseudomonas sp. 58(2021) | reverse complement strand
AAGCTGTGCGCTGCCACGCTCAACCCCGTAAGGTCTTTGGTCCAGATGCCGGTGGATGGGTCCGCTGTGGCGTTCCCTTTGCTGACGGCCCCGTCGAGGATCTCCACCTGCTGGCCCTTGCTGGCGGCGCCCGTCAGTTTCACGGTTGTGTCGACGGTGGTGCCGCCATCTGGAATCACGGTGCCTTTGGAATCCTGGGCGTTGGTGATGGTCGGCGCCGCCGCCGCAGTCACGGTCAGTGTCCGTGCCCCTGAAGTCT
>NZ_JAFGYZ010000071.1:0-261 GCF_017491585.1 Pseudomonas sp. 58(2021) | reverse complement strand
TGAAGCTGTGCGCTGCCACGCTCAACCCCGTAAGGTCTTTGGTCCAGATGCCGGTGGATGGGTCCGCTGTGGCGTTCCCTTTGCTGACGGCCCCGTCGAGGATCTCCACCTGCTGGCCCTTGCTGGCAGTGCCTGTCAGTTTCACGGTTGTGTCGACGGTGGTGCCGCCATCTGGAATCACGGTGCCTTTGGAATCCTGGGCGTTGGTGATGGTCGGCGCCGCCGCCGCAGTCACGGTCAGTGTCCGTGCCCCTGAAGTCT
>NZ_JAFGYZ010000070.1:0-282 GCF_017491585.1 Pseudomonas sp. 58(2021) | reverse complement strand
TCCCTTTGCTGACGGCCCCGTCGAGGATCTCCACCTGCTGGCCCTTGCTGGCGGTGCCTGTCAGTTTCACGGTTGTGTCGACGGTGGTGCCGCCATCTGGAATCACGGTGCCTTTGGAATCCTGGGCGTTGGTGATGATCGGTACATCCACGGCGGTCACGGTCAGTGTCCGTGCCCCCGAAGTCTGGCCCGCGCCGTACAGTGCTTTGGCGGTGAAGCTGTGCGCTGCCACGCTCAACCCCGTAAGGTCTTTGGTCCAGATGCCGGTGGATGGGTCCGCTG
>NZ_JAFGYZ010000069.1:0-302 GCF_017491585.1 Pseudomonas sp. 58(2021) | reverse complement strand
CGGCAACGCTGGCGCCAACATCCTTGACGGTGGCCTGGGCGCCGACAGCCTGATCGGCGGCCTGGGCAACGACACCTACATTGTCGACAACCTCGGTGACACCATCACCGAAACCAGCACCCTGGCCGGCGAGATCGATTCCGTGTGGAGCTGGACCAACTGGACTCTGGGCGCCAACCTGGAAAACCTGTTCCTCGCAGGCACCGCCAATCTCAATGGTGTCGGCAACGGCCTGAACAACTATCTGATCGGCAACAGCGGCAACAACGTACTCAGCGGCGGTGCCGGCGACGACACCCTCG
>NZ_JAFGYZ010000068.1:0-308 GCF_017491585.1 Pseudomonas sp. 58(2021) | reverse complement strand
CATCCCGAACTCAGAAGTGAAACGATGCATCGCCGATGGTAGTGTGGGGTTTCCCCATGTGAGAGTAGGTCATCGTCAAGATTAAATTCCGAAACCCCAATTGCGAAAGCAGTTGGGGTTTTGTTTTAGTAGAAGTCACCGATTTTTGCCGGAACGTTACTGTGGTAACGGGCTGGTCACAGAATTTCTTGACGACCATAGAGCGTTGGAACCACCTGATCCCATCCCGAACTCAGAAGTGAAACGATGCATCGCCGATGGTAGTGTGGGGTTTCCCCATGTGAGAGTAGGTCATCGTCAAGATTGAA
>NZ_JAFGYZ010000067.1:0-318 GCF_017491585.1 Pseudomonas sp. 58(2021) | reverse complement strand
TGGTCCAGATGCCGGTGGATGGGTCCGCTGTGGCGTTACCCTTGCTGACGGCCCCGTCGAGGATCTCCACCTGCTGGCCCTTGCTGGCGGTGCCCGTCAGTTTCACGGTTGTGTCGACGGTGGTGCCGCCATCTGGAATCACGGTGCCTTTGGAATCCTGGGCGTTGGTGATGGTCGGCGCCGCCGCCGCAGTCACGGTCAGTGTCCGTGCCCCCGAAGTCTGGCCCGCGCCGTACAGTGCTTTGGCGGTGAAGCTGTGCGCTGCCACGCTCAACCCCGTAAGGTCTTTGGTCCAGATGCCGGTGGATGGGTCCGCTG
>NZ_JAFGYZ010000066.1:0-436 GCF_017491585.1 Pseudomonas sp. 58(2021) | reverse complement strand
TGTTCGACGTGCTCAGCCTGCCGCTCACCCGTGGTCCCCTGACCGGTGTCTGGGGCGCCTGGGACCAAGCCAGCGCCGCGCAGGTCACGGCCTTCCTGCAACGTTGGCAGGACAGCTCGCTGAACCTGCTGCGCATGGGCCACGCCTCGCTGCTGCAGTTGCTGCAGATGGCCTGGTACGAACGCCCCGAATCCTGGGCCGCCTGCGGCTACCCGGGGCCACCGAAAATCTGAAAACAATCAAGAGCAGCGCCAATGCCTGACCCCGACCCGTTTCGCCAAGGCCTGGAAAGCGGCGGGATCACCCATGACGCCTCGCGCCTGACACACGATCTCACGCTGGAAGCCGACGTTGCCGTGATCGGCAGCGGTGCCGGTGGCGCTACCAGCGCGCAGATGCTCAGTACTGCCGGCTTCAAGGTATTGCTGATCGAAGA